>JAFLCO010000251.1 GCA_017303535.1 Planctomycetota bacterium | reverse complement strand
CACCAAGCGAGGCCCGCGACCAACAGAGCCAGCGGCGTGTACCAACCGCCGAGCATGTCGCCCAAGCGGCGAAGCTCCGGGCGGCGCTGTTCGCTTTCGCGCATCACGCGCATGATTTGGGCGTAGCGCGAGTCGACCGCGCGCCGCTCGACGCGAATCGTCAGTACCGACTCACCGTTAATCGCCCCGGAAAGAACGGCCGTTCCGGGGGCTTTCGACATGGCGTACGGTTCGCCGGTCAGATACGACTCGTCCATCGTGCCGTGCCCTTCGACGACGATACCGTCGACCGGACAGGTTTCATGGGGATACACCACGACGAAGTCACCGACTGCGACGTCGCCCGGTGCGACGTCCTCCACGTGCCCGTCGGTGCGGCGATGCACACGGTCGGGCATCCGTTTTGCCAAGGCTTCGAGCACGCGCGACGCCTGCCGCACGGCGAACGCCTCGAGCGCTTCGCCGCCGGAAAGCATGAGCACGACGATGGAAGCGGCCAGATACTCGCCGAGTAGTACGCCGGAGATGATGGAGATGCCGGCGAGCCAATCGGCGCCGAAATCGCGCTTGAAGGCTTTGCCGGTCAGTTCCGCCAGCAGCGGAATCCCGCCGACCGCGAGCGTGAGCCAAAGCGGCCAAGCCGCGTAGGGAGCGGTCGTAGTGGAAATGAAGCGCAAGACGAGGTGCACGCCGATGCCGAGCGCCGCGATCACCGCAATGGCCGACGCCTTCCACTTCGCAAGGTTCGATATTTCCGCGATGGCCCGACTCCTGAGCAAACTCGTTCAACGTGTGTCGTCGCGACGTCGTACCTATGAGGATGTTATCATGGCCGGAGACGGACAACGATGCGAGCGGAGCCGCCCGCGGCACAACAACGGAGAGAACGATGGAAGCTCAATCCCCAACGGAACTCGCACAAAAGAAGTGCGTTCCTTGCGAAGGCGGCGTCGCGGCGTATTCCCGCGAAGATGCTGAGACGCAGTTACAACAGCTTAAAGGCTGGTGCCTTACGCACGACGGCAAGCGAATCCGCAAGGACTGGAAGTTAAAAAACTTCGTCGCGGTGATGGACTTCTTCAACGCCGTGGCGAAGGAAGCGGAAGCCGAGCAGCATCATCCCGACTTGCATTTGGAGCAATACCGCAACGCGTCGATCGAGATCTGGACGCATGCCATCGGCGGCCTGTCCGAGAATGATTTCATCCTGGCCGCGAAGATCGACAAGCTTCGCGGAGAATGAGTTGTGATTCGGCCGCAGTGCTCTTAGGCCAATATCTCGCGCGCCACCACGCCGCCGGTTTCCGTTAGCCTAAAATCGCGTCCGGCGTAGCGGTAGGTCAGCGCTTCGTGATCGAGGCCGAGCAGGTGCAGAATCGTGGCGTGCAGGTCGTGCATGTTCATCTTGCCTTCGACCGCCGCGCCGCCGAGTTCGTCGGTCGCACCGTGGCGAAAGCCGCCTTTGACGCCGGCCCCCGCCATCCACATGGTGAAGCCTTTGGCTTGGTGGCCGCGGCCGTCGCCGTCACCCTTGTCGTCGGCCGTCGAGCGTCCGAACTCGCCTCCCCAAAGAATCAGCGTGTCTTTCAAAAGGCCGCGTTGCTTGAGGTCGGAGATCAGGCCGGCAATCGGCCGATCGATGGCATCCCAGCGTCCTTGCAGGCCGGATCGCAAGTTGTTGTGGTGGTCCCAACCGGCGCTGGTGAGTTGTATGAACCGCACCCCTTTCTCGGCGAGCCGCCGCGCCATCAGGCAGGCCTGTCCGAAGCGCTCGGTCGTGCCGTCGTCGATGCCGTAGAGATCGCGGATGTGTTGTGGCTCGTCCGACGTATCGAACGTTTGCGGCACCGAGGACTGCATCCGGAACGCGAGTTCCGACGACTCGATCACCCCTTCGAGTTCGGCTTGGCCGGGCGTTTGCGCGAGCAGTTTACGATTCATCTGCTGGACGAAGTCGAGCTGCCGGCGTTGATCGTCGCCCAGCATGTGGTTGTTGCGAATGTTCGGCACACCGCCGGAACCGCTGCCGAGTCGCGTGCCTTGAAACGTCGCAGGCAGGAAGGCGGAGCCGTAGTTCTGCGCGCCGCCGTTGTGCGAGATCGGGTCGATGGTGATGAAGCCCGGCAAGTCTTCGCTTTCGGTCCCGAGGCCGTAGGTGACCCAGCTGCCAAGCGACGGCCGCACGAAGTTTTCGCTGCCGGTGTGCAGCGACACGATTCCCTGATGATGCGACGGAGTCTTGGTCGTCACGCCGTTCAAGAGGCACAACTCATCGGCATGCCCGGCGAGGTGCGGAAACAGGCCGTCGGCCATCATCAGCCCGTTCTTTCCTTGCGGCCTGAACGGAAACACCGGCGCCAGCGGCCGCGACTTGCCGGACGCGCCGAGCTTGGCAAGCTCCGGCTTCCAGTCGAAGGTGTCGATGTGTGACGGTCCCCCTTCCATGAAGAGGAAGATCACGCGCTTGGCGCGGGCGGTGAACTGCGGGGCCTTCGGCGCGGTCGGGCTCACGTACTTCTTCGCCGCTTCCGCCGCCTGGAGAGCTGACGAGCTCGCCCATTGCGACAGGAGGGCGCCGAGTGCAAGGGAGCCGAAGCCGTTGGCCGATTGTTGCAGAAACGCGCGACGGCCGTGAATCGGCAGCGTATCCGGGCAGAGGCGGCGTGCGTTGAGCTTCACTTTACGGCTCCCGAAACGAGAGATTGTTGACGGAGTAAGGCGGCCAAACGGGTGACGTTGTCGCTGAAGACCTGGCTCGACAGGTACTGCTCGCCGTCGCGAAACTTCGGTTGACCGACCAAGCGATCGCCCGCGGCATAAGTCGACAGCCAGCGGCCTTGGTCGTCGAGCGCCGCAACGATGCGGCGAGTTTCTTCCGGCGATGCCGTAACGGAAATCGCCCCTTGCACGCCGATGACCGGCCGGCCTGCGAGCCGCTGGTACGCCGCTTCGATGGCGTCTAGGCGGGAGTCGCGTTTCCACCCGTAGTGGTCCGGTAGGTTTTTGTCGTCGTAGGTGAGGAAGTACTGCTCGCCGGTGCGGTTCATGTAGAGCGGCCGGTTCGTCTCAAGTTCGTAATAGCGGGCTAGCCGGCCGTCGGGCAGGCGCGACTTCTTCAAGTACTCTAGCGCCGCAGGGATCGGCTCAAGATATTTGGCGTCCCCCGTCGCAAGGAAGATTTTGATCAACGTCTCCATGACGTCTTGCGACTCGCCGCCGGTGACGGCCGGAGGTTCGAACTTGCGGGCCCAAATCGGTACGAGATCGTAGTTGTACTGCTGGCACCAAGCGGGCTGCGGATTCGGCATCTGGGCGGCGATGAGAAATTCTCCCAGGTTTTTCAAAGCGGTCAGGTATTTCTCGTCCTGATAAATGCGGTGCGCCTCGGACAACGTCTTCGCCGTATTGCCGGCGATGTCGTCATTAAGGTTGATCATGTCCCAATAGTTCTTGATGCGACCTTCGGTGCGCCAATCATATTTCGGGTAGCTTGCTTTGGTTGGGAGTTCGGTGGAAAGCACCGGCTCGACCCAAACTTGAGGAAAGCCGCCGCTTGCGAACTGCGCGGCCAGTAGAGCGTCGAGGCCCGTCACGACGGCCTGATGCAATTCGGAGTCGGCGAATTTTTCGGTTTCATCGAGCCGCATCAGGAACTGAAGCGCGCTTTGCGTAATGCCGTCGTCGAGCGTCGAGTTGTTGTTTCCTTTTTTGTGTCCACCGCCGCGGAGGTAGTTGCCGATGCGTTTGCTCGTCGGGTCGAATTCGACGAGGTTCGTCCAGCCGCCGCTTTTGAGTTGGCCGTGCATGAGCGCGCGACCGGCGGCGCGGGCGGCGTCTAAGTGTTGCTGATCTTTCGTCGCTTCGTACGCGGCCAAGTATGCTAGTCCTACGGTCGGCGTGCCGGGCGGCTGTACCCAGATTTCGTCCTTCGTCGCGAGCCCTTCGCCCCAACGGACGGAGAGATCCGCGGAATAGTGATAGACGTAGCCTCCGTGCGAAGCGACTTGTTCGCGGTAGTATTGGGTCGCCTTGTCGAGGGCTATCTTGGCGTCGGCCACGAGTTGCGCATCGGGCGCTTGAGCCTGCGCTACGGCGGCCGACAACTGGACGATGGCGATCAGAGATAGGCGTCGGAGCATGGGAGAGACCTTAGCGTAGGTAGCGGAATTCGGCGCTTGCGACCAGCGCTTGCACCAGCGCCGTCCAGCGGTAGGCGATCGGATCGCGGGCCGAACCTTGCGGATCGAGCGACGTGACGAAATCACGGACCGACGCGAGTTCGTCGGCCGTCGGTTGCCGTCCTAGCAGACGAAGGTAGGCGAGACGCACGCGGTCGACGTCGTCGAGGTTCGGCTCCGCGAGTATCCGCTCGGCTGCATCACGACAACAATCGACGACGAATTCATCGTTCAAGAAGAATAAAGCCTGCGGAGCGACGGTCGTCGTCTCGCGGTCGCCTTTGATCTGTGCCGGATCGGGAAAGTCGAACGTGCCGTACTCTTCCGACAAGCCGCCGCGAATAATCGGCAGGTAGACGGTTCGGTAAGGGGACTCGACGTCGAAGATCCCACGAGCGGCCGACTGTCCGGCCTTACCGCCGATGCCGCTGACGAGCACGATCTGCGGCCGCTCAAGTTCGAGCCTCCCCGAGGCCGCGAGCAGGGCATCGCGAAGCGGTTCCCATTCTAGGCGGCGCAGGCTCGCTCGACCGTAGAGCGCGTTAGCTTCGTCTTTGCTGGCGCCCGACGTGTCGGCGGCGGAACTTGTGCGATACGTGGCCGAAAGCATGAGCGTGCGGATTAGTTTTTTGGTCGACCAGCCGTCGGCCTGAAACTTTGCCGCCAAGTGGTCGAGCAACTCCGGGTGCGTCGGCGCTTCTCCGGTCGATCCAAAGTCGTCGGGCGTGCGAACCAAACCGCGGCCGAACAGATGCCGCCAAACACGATTGACGTACACTCGGGCCGTCAGCGGGTTTTGCTTGCTTGCGATCCATTGAGCCAACTGCAATCGCCCGGCCGAACTCGGTGGAATTGGCGGAAGTTTCGGCAGCGACGGAATACGCACGTCACCACGCGGCGGCGCCTCCCGGCGTGCGTAGGGTTCACCGTTTTCGCGAATCGGGCAATCGAGAGGCGCGTCGTCGGTCGCCCCCATGGCGACGTTCGGATCCGTGGCGTAACGAATGTTGCGCAATCCGCCGCTCCAGAGACGTTGATAGTCGGACATCGTATGAACGTCGGCCCCTTCGCTGCCGGGCATGTAGCTGCCGGCCGAACCGTCGGGCAGGTTTGGCAAGCGCACGAGGCGCGAAGCGTCGACATAGCCGCCGGGGCCGCTGTCGCCTTGCCAACCCTGGCCCGTGAGCGTGTAAGTGCTGTAGAAGATGCCGGCTAGCGCGTAATAGTCGCGCATGGACACAGGGTCGTATTTGTGGTCGTGGCAACGGGCGCAACTGATCGTCAGCCCCAGAAAGCCTCGCGTTGTAACGTCGATCTGATCATCGACCCGATCGAGGATGAATTGCTCTTCGGATTCGGGACGAAGTTCGGCCGTGCCAAGAGCCAAAAGGCCGGTCCCGAGCAACTGTCGCCGACGTGTTTCCGGATCGGTCGCCGGGAGTTGATCGCCCGCAAGTTGTTCGAGGATGAACTTGTCGAACGGCGTGTCGCGATTATAGGAATCGATGACGTAGTCGCGGTAGCGCCAAGCGTAGGTGAACGGGGCATTCCAGGAGCGGCCGACGCTGTCGGCATAGCGAACGACGTCGAGCCAATGCCGGGCCCATCGTTCGCCGAAGCGGGGCGACGCCAGCAACTTATCGACCAACTCGGCGTAGGCGGCACCCCGATCTCGGCGATCTAGGAAGGCCGATAATTCCGCTTCGCTCGGCGGCAAGCCCGTAAGATCGAAGTACGCGCGACGGCAAAGTGCGGCGGCATCGGCTTCAGGATTGGGTGCAACATCGGCGGCTTCCAGCTTTGCGAGTAGGAAGCGATCTACATCGTCGCGCGGCCAGCCGCCGTTCTTCACGGTCGGAACGGGCGGAGGTTTCAATCGCTGAAACGACCAGATATCGGTGGTGGTCCGTACCGCCGGACCAAGCAGCGTCGGGGCGGCAATCGATCGCGGCGGAGACGGCAGTTCGCGACCTTGCCCCATCGCTGAGGTCGGCGGGGACGTCGTGCGTTTGTTGGTTGAGGGCCGTTGCATTGCGGGGCTCGTCTTTCCGCCGGGCGACATCGACGGCGGGGTCATGCCCGCAGGCGCGCGTTTAGGTGGCGACATACCTCCGCCCGCTTCGCGTTTGAGCGCGTCGATCTCGCCTTTCATTTCCTGCAAGGCTTTGAAGAGCGGATCGTTTGGATCGAGCCCGCCGGCCGGTGGTTCGGCGGCGACGACGATGGCTGCCGTGCCGAGCAGAGCGCTAATTATCCAGGGGCGGAGCATAAACTAGTTCCGTAGGGCGGCGCGGAGAACTTCTTTTGGAATCCGACGAGACCGAGGATGAACGTCGGACGACGCCGAGCGCAAATGCAGGACGGCCAATTCAGATTGGTTCCCGCAGAACGGCAAGCGCCGGGTTAAGGCGCTTGCCGTCGCGGTACGACTCCCTAGGCGGGTTAATTGCCGTCTCGCTTCGGCGCTTCCCCGTCGCGTTTCGGGGCGTCCCCTTTGCGCTGCGGCGATTCGCCGTCCCGAGCGCCGGTGCGCGGGCTTTCACCGTCGCGCGGACCGGCCTTCGGTGACTCGCCATCGCGCGGGCCGGTCGATTTGCGAACGCCGTCACCTTCTCGTGCTCCCTCGCGAGCACCGTCACGCGCACCTTCGCCATCGCCTTCGATCGATCCCATGCGGCGCGATTGAACCTGGGCCCGCAAAGCGGCGACTTCGGAACGGAGAGCTTGGATCATCTGAACAAGCGCTGCCTCACGTTGATTGGCCGGACGGAAATTGCGGAGCGGATCGTTGGCCGTCTCCTGGTTGCGCATTCCTTCGCGGCCGACGCCTTCCCGAACACCTTCGCGCGGAGCGCCCTCTCGGGCTCCTTCGCGCGGTGCGCCTTCGCGTGTGGTCGAACGAGGAGCATCGCCGTCGCGGGCCGCACCTTCGCGGGGGCGGTCACCGTCGCGCGGGGCTCCTTCACGCGGACGTTCGCCGTCGGCAAAGGCCAGCGCACCGCCGCTCAGCGTCACGGTTTGCGGAGCCGCGGCAAGCGTCGAAACGTCGACTTGCGATGCCGCGACGCTCGTTTGCAGTTCGATGACAGGTCGCGAACCGCCGGTTCCGCCGGCCTGCACAGGCGCGGAGAACTGCGTGCCGATTCCAGATAGCAGGCCGACCGACAAAACGGCGCAAGCGGCAAACTTCGTTGAAAAAACGATCATGGCGTGGGTACTTCCTTGGGCAAGTGATAAAGCCTGATGTGAAACGGTTCCGACAAGCGACTTTCCGGCGGCGTAACTAGTGCCGGCACTGACGGTGGCCGCAGCCAATGTGGGCGGCACGGTCGCCGCGGCGCTCGCCGCCTTCGGCAGACAAAACGCCAAGGCAACGGCCACGGCCGGTGCACCGCGTCGCAACAGCAATCGGCGACGCAATTCAGTCCGACCTCGCTCCAACCGACCTTTGACGCTTCCCGTTGACCATCCCAGTTGAGCGGCTGCAGCTTCGAGCGACTTGCCTTCCAAGCAACAGAGAAATACCGGCAGCCGGTACTTCTCGGGAAGCTTGTCGAGTTCGTCGTCGAGCAGCGACTGCTCGTAGTCGTGCGCGATGTGCCGGAGCGTATCGGGCGCAATCATCGCTTCGTTCTCCAGAGGAAGTTCGCGCCGCTTCGCACGAGCCGCGCGGGCTCTTAAAGCGAGGCGATAGGCCGTTTGGTACAACCACGCCGGGAGCGACGCCGCATTACGCAGCGAGCGCGCCTTACGTGACAAAACCAAGAAGGTCGCTTGAAACGCGTCTTCTGCGTCGGTCCGATTTCCCAACGTTCGTCGGCACACGGCCAACACGAGCGGCCCGTGACGAGCGACCAGTTCGGCGAAAGCCGCCTCGCTGGTGCGCTTCTGCGAAGGGCTCGGCTGACCGCATTTGGTCAACGCAAGAAGCCGACGACTCGGCACTCCGGCGAGAAACTGCGCGAGCAGCAGCTCGTCGGTCGATTGCCGTACTTCTTGCGGCACTGGCGGCTGCAAGGGAGCGATTTTCGTCGGCGGGGCAGTCGATAAATCAATCTCCGACGGCGAACACGGCTCCGCGACCTTTGCGGCCGAGGAACTTGCTCTGCGGCGTGAATGAAATTCGAGCGCCATGTTTCACTAACGCGAGAGGAAATCGGTTGCGGACGACGAGATAGAGTCGCGCCCACAACGAAACGGCACGGAAATTCTCTGAAAAAGCGAAAAAACTTGCCGACGGCCAGTTTATCACGGAAAAATAGCGTCTGCGTACAGTGATCTGCAGGGTTTCGTGGGGGCAAGGTCGCCGCCCGCTCCGACCAAATCTAGTTGCCAGGAATACTCCATGCCGCGACGACTGTTTTCATTCCCTCTCGCAGCGGTGGTTGCATGGGCTTTCACGGGCCACGCGACATTCGCCGCGGCGGATAAGCCTAGCCCTCGCCCGAACGTCGTGCTGCTCATGGCCGACGATCTTGCCGCGACGCTGGCATGCTACGGCCACCCTTTGGCGCAAACTCCGAACCTCGACGCGCTGGCCGCTCGCGGCATGTTGTTCCATCGGGCGTACTGTCAGTTCCCGCACTGCAATCCGTCGCGGTCGTCGATCATGAGCGGGCTGCGGCCGAATACGACGCGCGTCACAAACAACGAAGACAACCTCTATTCCAACATTCCCGACGTGCTGACGCTGCCGCATCACTTTCGCAAACAAGGCTATGCGACGGCCCGCTGCGGCAAAATCTTCCACCTCGGCGTTCCCAGCGGCCTGGAAAGCATGGACGATCCGCAGGCGTGGGACTTCGGTACGCCGTTCGAGAACGAACAGCCGTACCCGAAGAAGCGCAAGAGCGTCGTTGAAGTGACGACCGGCAAAGGGGCCGGCTTTTCGTGGCAAGAGATTCCGGGCGACGACGATCAGCTTTGCGACGGCGACTTCGCTCGCACGGCCGTGGATTGGCTAAAGCGTCGCGATGCGACGAAGCCGTTTTTCTTGGCGGTCGGTTTCCATCGACCTCATCTGCCGCTTGTGGCGCCGGCCAAGTATTTCGATTTGTATCCGCTAGACAAGATTCGCCTGCCCGATGCTCCGGCCGACGACGAAGCCGACATTCCCGCGCCCGCTCGCAACGGCGCGGTGCCCGGCTATGCGAACTCGGCCAACTCCGAACAACGACGGGCCGCGATCCGTGCTTACCTCGCGTGCGTCAGCTATGTCGATGCTCAAGCCGGCCGGGTGTTGCAAACGCTCGATGAACTCAAGCTGAGTGAAAACACGCTCGTCATCCTCACCCGCGTCAATGGCGGCATGCTCAATCA
>JAFLCO010000250.1 GCA_017303535.1 Planctomycetota bacterium | reverse complement strand
AGAAACAGCCATCGCCGACCACCGAAGATGGCCACCCCGCTGGTCGTTCCCTCGTCGAGCACTTCCGTGCGGACGCGATACCCAAGCTTTTTCACGGCGACGAGCCCAGCTTCGAGCAATTCGACGGTATTCATGGACGCTTCGCGTAAATTCCAAGGACCAAGCACCAAATTCCAAACAAAGCGTCAAACACCCAAAAACCAATGCGACGGCACTTGGAATTTGGTGCTTGGAACTTGGTCATTCCCGAACGGCCCCAGCCGTGCGGGTGCGGGAGCTTACCAATCTCCGCTGCAGTCGCGAAGCCCGGCCTGTCGATAGGGTTTTCAGAGCGCTAAAACATTACCGGTTCGAGGCTTAGCATCACGACGATTGCGGGGTCAAGGAAGGCCCGGCAGTCGGCGTAATTTCGCTTGCCCGAGGCAAGCCCGGTAAGAATTTCCGAGAGTCGCAGCAGGGAAGGGAGTGCCCGTCGATGTCGGGAGGCGGATCCGAGCAAGCACGGCTGATCGAGCAGATCGCGATTCTTAAGGACCAGCTGGCGCAGGCCCAAAAGCTGACGGCGCTCGGCGAGCTGATCAGCACGACGACGCACGAATTCAACAACGTGTTGATGACGATCATCAACTACGCCAAGCTCGGCCAACGCCACCCCGACGCCGAAACCGCGGCTCGCTCGTTCGACAAAATTCTCACGGCCGCCAACCGCGCGGCCCGCATCACCAACGGCATTCTCGGCTTCGCGCGCAATCGCCGCCCCGGCCTCGAGCCGACCGACATGGTGAAACTCATCGACGACACCATCTTGCTGCTCGAGCGCGAGATGGTGAAGTATCGCGTTAAAGTGGAACGGCGGATTCTCGAATGCCCGCCGGCGATGGCCAACACCAATCAAATCCAGCAGGTGCTGCTGAACATTTTGATCAATGCCCGCCAGGCGATGCCGCAAGGCGGCACGATCCTCGTACAGCTCAGCCATGACCAGGCGACCGACATGGTCGACCTCATGGTCCGCGACACGGGCGTCGGCATGCCTCCGGAGACGCTGCGGCGGATTTTTGAGCCGTTCTACACGACCAAGAGCGGCCCGGATTCTTCCGGCAAGGGAGGCACCGGCCTGGGGCTATCGTCCTGCCGCGACATCATCGAAGCCCACCACGGCAAGATCCGTGTGGAAAGCGCCGTGGGCAAGGGGACGGCGTTTACGATTAAGCTCCCGGCGTTTCACGCGGCGCCGATTGCGGCACCGCTACCTGCGATGCCGCTTGGGGAATCGCCAGACTCTGGGTGGCTGGGGCATAGCGCAGCGGTGCCCCAGTAGCAGTTGTTATGGCGTCAGAGCGTCGCCATCGCCGCAATTACAACATTCCTGGCCACGCCCACGAACTAACGTTTTCCTGTTTTCGTGGCCTGTCGCTTCTAAATTCCGATCGAACTCGAAACTGGCTTGCCGAAAGTATCCAGGCGGCAAGAAGCACCCACGCTTTCGATCTTTGGGCATGGGTATTCATGGATCAGCACGCGCACTTGCTGCTGCGCCCGAGACTGCCTGTTTACGATATCGGCGACATTCGCCGGGCCATCAAAGAGCCGGTCGCACGCGAAGCCATGCGATTCCTGCGGCGTGAGAATCCGGACTGGATGTCGAAGCTTGCTCGCCGTCGCGGCGAACGGTTCGAACATTTGTTTTGGGCGTCGGGCGGCGGTTACGATCGGAATATCACGACGGCCAAAGCACTTAAGGCGTCCTTAGACTACATCCACTTGAATCCCGTGAAGCAGGGATTTGTTGCGGAAGCTGCCGATTGGAAGTGGTCGAGCGCAGCTTGGTATGTGAATGGCTGTGATCTGCTGCTGCCGGTTGATCCGATTCCTTCGGAATGGCTGGCTTGAGATTACTGGGGCACCGCTGCGCTATGCCCCAGCCACCCGGCGCTTATCTCGCCGGAGCAGGCAAGACTTCGGCCTGCGGCATCAGTTGCCCGGGCGTAGTTGTGACCGGACCATTGCCCGGGGCCACGACTTCGCCGCCGCCGAACCATTCGCTCGGCAGAGCGCCGAAGCCGCCGGAACTCGGTCGTGCACCAGGCGGAGCCAAGCGAATCCAGATCTCCTGCAAGATGCGTTGCTCCAGCGCCGCGTCGCGCCCCAGCGGAATCCAACCGTCGGTCGTCGGTTGCACGCCGACCGGTTCTTCGATCCGAATGAGCGACCCGTCATTGCGGAACGTCGCGGCTCCGGCCGTGCTGTACTCCGGGCGCGCCAAGTCTTCAAGCTCTTTGAAGACCGTCACTTCAATCTGAAAGACGTCTGGCGCAGGCACGACTTGCACGACTGCGCGGCGGCGAATCGTTTGCAGCGTGTTGTGCGCCTTCTCGTATTGATCGGCGCCGTCGCCGCGCCATGGTTCCAAGAACGTCGAGCCGGTCTTCGGCGCGGTGTCGATCCGGCCGACCGTCATAATCTCGCCGGCCTGCCGCACGCGCTGCTCAGTTTGAATGTCGAAGTAATTGTCGACGACGTCGACGATTTGATCCCACACCACGTCGCACTGCGTCGCGGGAATCGTCAACGGGTTCTCCAGCGGCGGGAGATCCTGTTGCCGCCAGCGCGCACAGCCGCCTAGGAGCAGCGAAGCGGCGGTGATCGTCACGAGGAAAATTCGCATAACGCCCGGCGGCGGAAATTTGGGGGCGGTAGTGTGACGCCGGCCGGGAAACGGAGCAAGATCAACCGGATCTCGCAAACTACGCAAAATACCGGCGAGCGGACGGCGTAAGCCGGCCGTTAAGTCGCCCGACAAAACGCGCTATTTCGCAAGCATTCGCGAGCATTTAACAACTTGGGGAACTTTCCGTAGGTCGCCGGCGTCGAACGGGAAGAAACGCTTTGCGCCGCCCCGAAGTTAACTATCGGAGCGCCGGCGTCGTCCAACGTGTTCGCGGAGTCACCCTTATGAACGCTTCCTTGCGCCCCTGGTCCTTTCTCTTCGGTCTTTTGGCGTTATGGATCGCTCCGGCCGTCGCATCGGCCCAAGGGCTGCTCGTGAACGTCAATTCTCACGAGCACATTCGCTTGCCGCGGCCGATCATCGTGCAGCCGCATCCGCGACAACCGCCGTCGCATTTCGACTCGTACAAGATTCGCGAACTTGAAGTGAACGCGACGCTCAAAGACCAAGCCGCGACGGTGCAAGTCTCGCAAACCTTCGTGAACACCGGTAGTCGTACGATGGAAGTGGCGTTTGTGTTTCCGCTGCCGCACGACGCGGCCATTGATCGGTTGACGCTCTTGGTCGACGGCAAAGAGATGCCCGGCAAATTGCTTTCGAAGGAGGAAGCCCGCCGGCGGTACGAAGAGATTGTCCGCAAGAACCAAGACCCGGCGCTGCTGGAATGGCTCGGCGGCGGGATGTTTCAGACCAGCGTCTTCCCGGTTCCCGCCGGTGAAGCCCGCGAAGTGCAAATTCGCTACACGCAACTTTGCCGCCAAGCCGACGGCGTGACCGATTTCTTGTTTCCGCTCGCCACCGCGAAGTACACGACGCATCCGGTCGAGAAGGTTACCGTGCGGCTCAATATCGAAAGTACCGAATCGATCAAGAGCGTCTACAGTCCGACGCACGAAGTCGACGTGAAACGCCGCGGCAAGAGCGCGACCATCACCTATTCGTCGAAAAACGAAGTCCCGACGAGCGATTTTCGGCTGTTGTTCGACGTCGGCCGCGGCAAGCTGTCGGCACGCGTCTTGAGCTACCGTCCGAAAGGCAAAGACGACGGCTTCTTCTTGCTGCTGGCCAATCCGCAAATCGAGAGCGACGAAGAATCGCCGCCGAAAACCGTGGTGTTCGTCGTCGATAAGTCGGGCAGTATGAGCGGTGAGAAAATCGAACAGGCCCGCAATGCGCTGAAGTTCGTGCTGCAGCGGCTCCGCGAGGGGGATTTGTTCAACATCATCACCTACGACGATCGCGTCGAGCAATTCAAACCGGAGTTGCAGCGGTACACCGACAAGACGAAAGCGGAGGCCCTCGGCTTTGCGGAGGCAATCTACGCGGGCGGCAGTACGAATATCGACGGTGCGCTGACGGCGGCGCTCAAGCAGTTGAAGGATTCCGACCGCCCGAACTACGTGCTGTTTCTCACCGACGGGCTGCCGACGGCCGGCGAGACGAACGAAGCGAAGATTGTTGAGGCCGCCAAGAACAACAACCGCGTTCGAGCCCGCATTATCGCCTTCGGCGTCGGGTACGACGTCAATAGCCGGCTGCTCGATAAGCTGGTCCGCGAAAACTTCGGCCAAAGCGAATACGTACGGCCCAACGAAGACATCGAGGAACGCGTGGCCAAGCTCTACGCGCGAATGGAATCGCCGGTGCTGACCGGCGTCACGCTGGAGTTCTGCGATGAAGAGGCGGTGTCGAAGGGGCCGGTCGTCAATCGCGTGTATCCGAAAGGCGAATTTGACTTGTTCGCCGGCGAGCAGTTGGTGATCGTCGGCCGGTACCGTCGCTCCGGCACTTGTGAGGTTCGCGTCAACGGCTCGGTCGGCAAAGACGACGAAGAGTTCAAGTTCCCCGCGAAGTTGGCCAAGGAAAGCGACGACGAATCGCTGGCCTTCATCGAAAAGCTCTGGGCGACGCGACGGATCGGCGAGATCATCGACCAGCTTGATCTCAAGGGGAAGAACGAGGAACTGACCAAGGAACTCGTCGAGCTTTCCACACGCCACGGGATCCTGACGCAATACACGTCGTTCTTGGCGGATGAAACCGTGCGGATCGACGATGTCTCGAGTAACGCGGTCCGCACGGAAAGCCGGCTGAAAGAACTGGAGCAAGTCTCCGGACAAGGGGGCTTTGTGCAACGCGGCGCTAAGGCAAGTATGCAAGCCGCGCAAAACGCCGCTCCCGCCGCGGCTCCGGCGGCCGATGCCTTCAGCGCGGGCGATCGTTCGGCGGGCGTCGCCTCGACGGCGCCGTTGTCGCTCAGCACGAGTAATGCAACCTACCGCGACTCGCGGTCAGATCAACAGGTCGCCATTGCTTCGGTGCGCAATCTCGGCACGAAGAGCTTTTACTGGCGCGAGAACCGTTGGCAAGACAGCACTGTAACCGACGAGCAGATCAAAGCGGCAAAGCGGTACGAGCAATTCAGCGACGACTACTTCAAGCTCGCCGAAAAGCACGGCCGGACGTTATCGCAATACCTCGTTTACGATGAACCGGTGCTGCTGAATCTCGCCGGCGAGACGCTGCTCATCGAGCCGGCGAAGCGAAACTAAAATCGCGTTAATGCAAACGTTCGAGGCGAGCGGGGGCCGTAAGGCCCCCGTTTCGTTTGCATTGTCGAAAGGCGCTCTCACGTAACGGCCGGCTTACGCCGGCCGCTCGCCTTACAAGCGCTGCGAGACTATCCTGAGAGTCTCGCCTTAAGTATCGCCTTAAGTATCGCCGCGTCCTCAGGAAGTTTGCATGCCGACGACTCCCCTCGGTCGCCTTCGTCTCATCGGATTCATCGAAGGCTGGTCGTATCTAATTCTGCTGGGCGTTGCGATGCCGCTGAAGTATTGGGCCGGCATGCCGCTAGCGGTCCGCATCGTCGGCTCGGCCCATGGCGCGCTCTTCATCCTCTTCTTCGCCGCCGTCGCGGAAGTCTCGATCAAGCGCCCGTGGAAGTCATGGAAGTTCTGGGCGATTGCCTTCATCGCCTCGATCATCCCCTTCGGCACCTTCGTCTTCGATGCTTGGCTAAAACGCATCGAGGCTAAAGACCAAAAAGCAGGACGCTGAACAAGCATTCTCCCAACCTCGAACCCTGAACCCCGAACTGTCGGCAACCGCCGCCCCATGTCGCTCATCACGCTCACGACCGACTTCGGTGCGGACAGCCCTTACGTGGCGGCGATGAAGGGCGTCATCCTGTCGCATAATCCCGCGGCGCGCATCGTCGACGTCACACACTCCGTGCCGCCGCAAGATGTCCGGCAGGGAGCCTGGGTGTTGGAGGAGGCGGCGCCCTGGTGGCCGGCCGGTACGATTCACGTCTGCGTCGTCGATCCGGGCGTCGGTACGTCGCGCAAGATGATTTGTGCGGTGATTGCCGACAGGCTCTATCTCGCGCCGGACAACGGGCTTCTGAGTCGCTTGGCTCGCCGGCACAGGCCCACTACAATCGTCGCGTTGGAAAGCCGGCAACACTGGCTGCCGACCGTATCGAACACTTTTCACGGTCGCGACATCCTGGCCCCGGTCGCCGCGCGGTTGAGTTTAGGACTCGAGCCGCGCGAACTCGGGCCGCCGCTTCCAGAGCTTGTCGACATTGCATGGTCCGAGGTCAGCGTCATGCCGGGAAAAATCAAGGGCACGGTTCGGTCGATCGATTCGTTCGGCAACTTGGTCACCGATATTCCGGCGGACAAGCTTGCCGACGTGCCGACCGATCCCGAAAAGGTGCGCGTGCAATGCGATGAACACGAGACGCAGGGCCTCTTTAAGACCTACGGCGACCAACCGCAGATGACGCTCGTCGCCATCATCGGCTCCAGCGGATATTTGGAACTGGCGATCGTCGGCGACAGCGCGGCGATGATGCTCGGCGTCCGCGCCGGCACGCCGGTCGCGGTCGTTTGGTAAACATCGTCTTGCCTTATCGTTTAGCCGCATCGCTTGCGATGCGCGCCTCTCGGAAGCGCGACGACAAACGTCGTGGCTAAATGAACAATGAACGCCGACGAACTCGCACAAATCGATCGCGCCCACTTCTGGCATCCGTTCACGCAGATGGCCGACTACGAGCCGCTGGTGATCGAGCGGGCCGAAGGTTGCACGCTGTACGATGTGGAAGGCCGTGCTTATCTCGACGGCGTCGCCAGCCTCTGGTGCAACGTTCACGGACACCGGCACCCTAAGCTTGACGCGGCCCTGCGCGAACAACTCGACCGTGTGGCCCATACGACGGCGCTCGGCGCGTCAAACGTCCCTGCCATCGAACTTGCGCGCCGGCTCGCGGCCATCGCACCCTCGGGCCTGGAGCATGTGTTCTATTCCGATAGCGGGGCGACGGCCGTCGAGGTCGCGCTCAAAATGGCGTTTCAGTATTGGCGGCAGCGCACCGACCCACGACCGCGAAAGTCGGCTTACGTCGCTTTCACCGACGGCTACCACGGCGACACGCTGGGGGCCGTGAGCGTCGGCGGCGTCGAGCGATTTCATGCCATGTTCGCGCCGCTGCTCTTTGAAACGTTGCGGCTTCCCGCGCCGCAGACGCATCGCTTACCGCCCGGCGTGACGAACGAGACGGCCTGCGATTATTACCTCGCGCAGGCCGAAGAATTGTTGCGGCGTGAACATGAGCGCGTCGCCGCCGTGGTGATCGAGCCGCTCATTCAATGTGCGGCGGGCATCGTCACACACCCGCCGGGGTACTTGCGCGGACTGCGCGAACTCACCCGGCGTTACGGTGTGCTGCTCATCGCGGATGAAGTAGCCGTCGGGTTCGGCCGGACCGGGCGGATGTTTGCGTGCGAGCAAGAGGACGTCTCTCCTGACTTGCTCTGCCTCGCGAAAGGACTGACCGGCGGCTATTTGCCGCTGGCCGCGACGCTGGCAACCGACGAAATCTTCGCGGCGTTTCTGGGGCCATATGAATCGTCGCGTCAGTTCTATCACGGCCACACCTACTGCGGCAATCCGCTCGGCGCGGCCGTGGCGCTGGCGTCGCTCGACGTCTTCGCGGAAGAGCGTGTCATCGAACAACTGCCGGCCAAGATCGCGCGGTTGGAAGAACATTTGGCTCGGATCGCCGCACATCTGCACGTCGGCAACATCCGCGGCCGCGGGCTCATTTGCGGCATCGAGTTGGTCCGCGACCGCGCGACGGGCGAACCCTTCGCGTGGGGTGAACGTCGCGGACATCGGGCCTGCGTCGAGGCGCGCCGCCACGGGGTCCTCATCCGCCCGCTGGGGAATACGCTCGTAGTCTTCCCGCCGTTGGCGATTTCCCTCGACGAAGTCGATCATCTCATGCTCGCAATCGAGCAGAGCATCGACCCGGCCGTGGCTTGAGCAAGCCGGCAGCGGCGCGACCACTACGACTTGCGCAGTTTAACGGTTCACGAAAAACAGATTGTTTTGTTCGTGACTTTCGCGAACGAAACGTTCTAGAATTCGAATCGAGGGCCCTGCCGGCAGCGTGAGCTACTGAACCTTGCCCGGCCGGCGGCCCGCCGCGAACTTTTGGCCTTTCCGCCGCGTAAGAATTCCGGGAAGTTTGGTTCCGAATTTGCTTCGCAGCCAAGCCGCTTTAATTCGCTCGTCGACGAAACGCAGGTGATGGATATGCCGCGGAACGTTCGGGTACTGTTCGTCGGAGATTCGGTGACGGCCGGGTTCGGCCTCGGCGGCGGCTTGTCTTATGTTTGCCTCGTCACCGAGCGGCTGCGCGAACGCGGCGTGCAGGCGGAAATACTTTGCAACGCGCTCGACGGCGCCGACAGCGGCTATTTGCTCCGCCGCTATCATCGCATGGTCACGGCGCACGACCCGGATTGGGTGGTGCTGAACATCGGATTGAACGACGCCTTGCCTCCGGAAGGGCGCGCGGCACGCGGCCCGGCCGAGTATGCGGCGAACATGTTGGAACTGATCGACCGGACGACGACGCTCGGCGCGCGACCGCTCTTGGTCGTGCCGAACCCCAGGTTTCCGCAACCGGCGGCCCTGCGATTGGCGGGTTACTCGTTCGACGCCGTCGGTTCCGATGATGGGACCAGTCGACCGACCGACGTCATGCCGCAATACGCCGACGTCGTCCGCGGACTGGCCGACGCGTTGCACTTGCCGCTGGTCGACGCCCATCGCGCGTTTCTCGCCGAGCCCGACATGACGCGACTCCTGCAAGACGGCACGCACCCGACGCCGGCCGGGCACGAACTGCTGGCCGATCTGGTGACCGAGGAACTGCTGCAAGTTCTCGGCGGCGACGCGGCTAAGTTTTCGGCGGCTCGCCGCTAGTCGAAGCTTCAATCCGATTGCGACCGAGCCGCTTCGCGCGCCGGAGAGCTTCATCGGCCGCTGCGGTTAGCGCAAGGCCTGAGCTTGTTTCGCTCGTGAGATTTGCGTAGCCGATGCTGCACGATACAGCCGGAAGTTTTGCAAGCGCGAGCTTATCAACGGTCGCGCGGCGGATGCGATCGAGCACCGCTGCGGCCCGGTCGACAGTGAGTTGCGGCAAGAGCAATGCGAATTCATCGCCGCCGATTCTCGCGGCTAAATCATCGCGGCGGATCGTTGAACGCAAGCCGTCGGCAAAAGCTTTCAAAACGGCATCACCGATCGTGTGACCGTGCTCGTCATTCACCCGTTTGAATTCGTCGAGATCGACCAGTGCCAAACAAAGCGGGCGCTCAGGGCCGGCGGATTCCGCGAACCATGCCGCGAGCGCGTCATCCCAAGCGCGGCGATTAGCGAGTTG
>JAFLCO010000025.1 GCA_017303535.1 Planctomycetota bacterium | reverse complement strand
GGATTCGTGGCGGGGGCGCCGTAGCCCATCGTGGCGGCACCATACGGTTCACGCGTCACCGGCATGCTGCCGCCGGCCGGAGCGCCGTAACCGGCAGGAGGCGTCGCGCCTGCGGCAGGAGCGCCGTACGAGGCCGGCGTCGCGCCGTAGCCCGCCGGAGCGCCGTAGTTCGGAGCGCCGGAAGGCGTGGTCGGTCGCGAAGCCATTGCGTAAGGGCTACCGCCCGCGGCCGGAGCACCGGTCGCGCTCGGAGCGCCGTAGCTGTTGGCGAGCGGAGCGGGCGTCGCGCCTTGCGAAGGCAACGCCGGACCGCCGCTTGCGCCGGGCGTCGTCGAAGCAATGCTCGACGGCGGCGTGCTGGAGTAGGTGCTGCCCGGAGGTGCGTCTTTCGAAGCCGTGGCAAACGGCCACATCTTCGGCCAACGGCCGGCGCCCGAGGTACAGCCGACGGACGTAGCCATCAGCAAACAAACAATCATCCAACGCGCAGGATACGCTCGCATGGGAGATGCGTCCTTCCGCAAAAGCTCGCTCGATGCAGAGAGCCCTAGGAGCGACGACCCTGTCGCACTCTAGCGGCCGCACGTGAAGGAGCGAGAAATGTCGAACCGATGTGTCTCGCCCGGCGAGCATCCTTGCCCACGGCGCGAGTAGGGGAGATGTGATTCTGTCTCGTGCGGTTATCGGCAAAGCGTCTGGAATAACTTCAGGCGAAATGCGCCGACCTCCCGCGCGAGGTGGGGGCGGAGTCTAGCAAGAGCGCGCCACGGATCAAGGCCAGTTTTTTGCGGCCTTAAAACTTCGCAGCTGCCGGCAAGGCGCGCACGCTCGGAGTGTGAGACGCGGCCCGTCGATCCGCCGCTTAAATCGCTTGCGGGCCGGCGGTTTCCGTCGTCGCGCCGTCGAGCAGCCGCACGGTTTCCGCCGCCGCTTGTGGTCCTGCGATCGCGCGCTCGCGAAACCAGCGCGAAGCCGTCGGCGGCACGGCGATCACCGGGCAGGGCGATTGATCGACGGCCCTGCGCATCTGGCGAAACAGCCGACCTTCGCAGCTCTGCGTCTCCGACAGAAACAACAGATCGGCCTCGCATTTCGCCGCCATCTTCGGCAGCTCGCGATCGGGCGTACCGGTCGTTACGTCGACCGTCGGCAGCCGGCTCCAACCGCCGAGCAACTCGTGAATCCGCTCTTCCGCCACCTCGGCCGAAAGCGGCTGACGCAGCAGCGGATGCGCGACGAGCGCGTCTTCATGCACCTGCGGCACCACCGTGAGCACGCGCAGCTGTGCACCGACGCGGGCCGCGAACGACGCCGCTTGTTCGACGTGCGACATATTCTGCTCGCGACCGTCGACGAACACGGCGATGGTCTTGTAAGCGCGGCGAAAATCGGCCTCTTCCAACCCTCGTGAAATCGTCCAGACCGGCGTGTGCGACGCCCGCAACAATCCGGCCCGCGTCGAACGGTGCAGCGGTCGCGGCAGACCCAGCCGATAGGTTCGCGGCGCCACGACGAGGTCGTAAGCTCCGCTGCGGGCAAACGTCGCCAACGCCTCGACCGGCGAACCTTCGAGGCGAATGCGATCGCGCGAAGGATAGTGATCGGCCTCGGCGAAGAACGACCGCAGTTCGCTCTCTACGGACCGTTCCGCAGGCCCTACGTGCGCGATGGTCACGTGCATTCGAAAGGCATCGGCCAATTGCGCCACGCCGCGAATCGCGCGGAAGCACGAGTCGGAAAACTGCGTGGCGAACAAGACTTTGAACTCGTTCAAGCCGGCGGCGGCGGTGGTCGTAGACATCGTCGTGGTCCTCCTAATACATCAGCCCGCCGACCGATTGAATCTCGGCCGGGACATAGCGGTCGTCGACGTGCTGGCGCAGGTCGATTTCGATATTTCGCGTGAGCGTGGTCATCGGCGTATCGTGCACGGAGTTGGCGAACGGCGTTTCGATGTCGCGACCGATGCTGTCGAGCACGATGAACGCGAAGCTCACGAACGTCGACGCGATCGGCGTCGCCAAGCCGAAGTCTTTCAAGAACCCCAGCGGCAGCAGCAGGCAAAAGAACGTCACCAGCAGCCGCGGGAAATAGTCGTACTGCCGCGGCAACGGCGTGTTTTTGATCCGCTCGCAGGCGCCTTGCACGTTGGTGAGTTGGGTGAGCGTTTCGTCGATGGCGGCGAAGCGGATCGAATCGAGCCGGCCTTCTTCGAAAGCGCGGCTCGTTTCTTGCCCCATCTTCAAGAGGATCGCCGCCGGCACGTTCTTGTACCGCCGCAGCCACGCGAGCGTCTCGTCGTCGAGAACGCCGCTCAGCTCCGGATACGGATTCTGCCCGCGCAAGTGGCAGCGCAGCGCGTGCGTGAAGGCGATCTGCAGTTGCACAAGCAAACGTTGCGTGTCCCGCGCTTCGTGAGACACGGGCGTGATCAGCGTCAGCGCTTGTCGGGCAAGCGTGCGCGAATAATTGACGAGCCCTCCCCACAACGTGCGCGCTTCCCACCAGCGGTCGTAGGCCGAACTGGTGCGAAACGCGAGAAACACGCCGATCGCCGAGCCGAGGATGGTGATCGGCATGCCCGACATCGAGAGGAATTTCATTCCTCCGAAGACGTAGAGCGCGGCGATTGAAAAGTCGTAAAAGAACAGCGCGCAAAGCCGCTTGAAGACTTTGGGCCAAACGCGGAGCCACGGCAGATGGTCGTGAACGATCATGCCGAAATTATTCGACGGAACGAGCCGCGAACCCAGTTATCTCTCGAAACTCAAGCGATAACCGCCGGCGGCCGGCGCATGGTTGCGAGCAACCTATCTTTCGGCCGGCTCGGTCGTCGTCGAAGGATGTTCAAGGCTACAATAGGCTGATGCCGACACGCCTCACACTTCTCGGATGGAAGCTGCAAGACACGCCGACGGTGCGTCGGCGAATCCTGATCGTCAGCTTGCTGCTCTTAGCACTGCTGGTGTTGCTGGAGTGGCTGCTGAAGGCCGACTTTTCGCTCGGCATCCTGTACACGTTTCCGGTCGCCGTGGCGGCGCTGGTGCTCACGCGTCGGCAAGTGCTGGCGATGGCCGTGTTGTGTGCAATCGTGCGCGGCCAGTTCACGCCGTATCTTTCCACGCGTGAATCGGTGCTGCGGTTCGCGATGGCGACCATCGCCTACGCCGCGGCGGGCTTGCTGGTCGTCGAGGTCAGCAACAACCGCCGGCAATTGGTCGAACATTTCGCGCGTTTGGACCTTGAACAGCGTCTCCGCCGCAAAGCGGAGGACCAGTTGCGGATCTTGGTCGAGAGTAGCCCTGCGGCCATTCTCACGATCGAGGCCGACGGCACCGTGGCCGCCGCGAATCGCGCGGCGCACGAAATGTTCGGCTGTTCGCCCGGGGCGCTGTTGGGCGCGGCGGTCGAGCCGTATTTTCCGGTCTTTGTGAGTGCTTTGGCCCTGCCGGCCGATCGCCCGGTGCGCAGCTCCGTCAGCGGTTGGGGCCGCCGCAGCGACGGTCAGATGTTCCCCGTGCAAGCCTGGTTCTCGACGTACGGCGCCGGCTCCGAACACGCGCTCGCTGCGATTTTAGTCGACATGTCGGAAGAAGTCCGCGAGCGCGAACGCGAAAACTTTCGCCAACTGGTCGACCATCATCGCTTGCTCGCCGGCGCGGTGTCGCACGAGATTCGCAATCTCTGCTCGGCCGCTTCCGTCGTCTGTGCGAACTTGGCCAAGTCGCGCGACTTATCGGACAGTCCCGACTTTGACGCCTTGCGGCGGTTGGTCGCCGGCCTCACTCGCATTGCGTCGATCGAGTTGCGCCGCGAGCCGGGCCGGCCGCCGGAGACGGACCTGAAAACGGTCGTTGATCAGTTGCTTGTGGTCGTCGAGCCCGACTGGTCGGAGATCGACGGTCGCGTGATCGTACAAGTTCCGGCTGATGCGCCGGCCGTCGTCGCTGATCCGCAGGCCTTGATGCAGATCTTTTTGAATCTCACGCAAAACAGTTGCCGCGCCGTGGCCGGCGAAACGACGCGCGAGCTGCGCATTACCGCCGAAGTCCGCGCGGAGCAGGCCGTCGTGCGCTTTGAAGATTCCGGTCGCGGCGTGGCCGACCAAACGCATCTGTTCCAGCCGTTTCGCGAAGAGGCCGACGGTACCGGCCTGGGGCTCTACGTCTCCCGCGCGCTGGCCCGCAGCTTCGGCGGCGACCTCGTGCATGTGCCGACATCGCAAGGTTGCCGATTCGACGTGTTGCTTCCGCTGGGAGCGGCCTCGACATGATTCGCATCTACATCCTCGACGATCACGGGCTCTTTCGCGAAGGTCTCTTGCGGTTGCTCGGCGCCGATCCTGAGATCGAGATCGTCGGTTCCTCCGGCGACGTCGCTGAGGCCGAGCGTCAACTCGCGACGCTCCCGGTCGACGTGCTGATTCTCGATTTCGAACTGCACGATCAGCCTGCGACGCCGCTGGTCGAGCGCCTGAAAGCCGCGGGCTTCGCAGGCCGGATCCTCATGGTGACGGCCGGCATGTCTGACCGCGACGCCGTCGAACTGCTGCGGCTCGGCGTCGGCGGCGTGTTTCATAAGCAGCACGCGTCGGAAGAACTGCGTCGCAGCATCCAAGAGGTTTATGAAGGCCGCGCCCTGATCGAGCAGCGTTACCTGCAGAAGCTGGTGCAGTCGGCGGAAACGACTCAGCCGCGATTCACCGAGCGCGACTTGAAGATTCTTCGGTTCGTCGTCGAGGGCTTAGCGAATAAGGAGATCGCCGCGGAGTTGGGCATTTCCGAAAGCGCGGCGAAAGCGTCGCTGCAGCAACTCTTCGCCAAGACGGGCGTGCGTACGCGTAGTCAACTCGTACGCGTCGCCTTAGAGCAACATCGCGACCTGCTGTAAGTCCGCGATTCCCAACAGCATAGATCGTTCGATACAGCTCTGTTCAATAGCCGCGGGTGAATACCCGCGGCACCCCGGATATTCCTCCGGGGCTATTGAGTTCGCCGAAGCGCAAAAAATCTTGAGATCTTTGAAAAGGGATGTCGATTCGCATCCGGATCAGGCGACTATTGGGCGGCGAACAAGAACTTTGCCGCCGTCAAAAAATCCCCGTTCAGGAGCCCGATCATGTTTCGACATACCATGTTTCGACACCTCGCCATCTGCGGCATCTTGGCCTCTCTCTCGGCCGCCGCCTACGCCGAAGACAAGCACAACCACACGGCCCCGGCCGCCGCGACGAACCCCGGCTTGGAAAAAATGAAAGCGCTCGCCGGCACGTGGCTGATGACGGACGAAAGCGGCAAGCCGACGGATCAGGTGGCCTCGGTCATCAAGGTCACGGCGGCCGGCAGCGCCGTGCACGAAACGCTCTTTCCGGGCCAGCCGATGGAAATGATGTCGGTCTACACGGCCGACGGCGGCGCGCTGGCGATGACGCACTACTGCATGCTCGGCAACCAGCCGCGGCTGAAAGGGACGCTCGCCGAAGACGGCAAGCAAATCCAATTCGACTTCGTCGGCGGGGGCAATCTCGACGTCAAGAAGGACAAGCACATGCACGGCGCCGTGCTGAAGCTCATCGACGCCGATACCATCCAAATCGAAGGCGTCGCCTGGGAAAACGGCGAGCCGTGCAAAGAAATGTGCGGCACGATGAAGCTCGTGCGGAAGAAGGAATAACGTTCCGCAGCGAACTTGAGCGATCAACAGAATAGCCCGACGACCGCAGTCGCCGGGCTATTTCCGTTTTCGCTTGAATGCAAGCTTCCTCGCTGGTCAGGCCGCTGGGTTACGGCGATTCATTCAGTTGCCCGTACAGCCGTTCGAGGTTCGAGCGGAGCGTTTCAAGCTGCGTGGCCGTGGTGCCCGTCGCATCGGTGCCGATCGAGTCGAGCCGGCTGCGCATCGCATTGAGTTGGAAACGAATGCGATCGGTCCGCACGCGCTGCTCCGCCGGAGTCTCGTTAGCCGGGGAGTTGAATGTTGGAGCCAATGCTTCGGCCGCTTCGCTCAACCCGCCGAGTTGCGTGCGGATGGCGCCGCTCGATTGCTCCAGAGCCGTCGAAAGGTCGCGGTTCCACGCGGTGAAACCGGTTTGCAATTCGCCGCCCGCGACTGCCGTCGCACCGGTGCCGGTCTGGCCGGAGGTCGTGGAGTTAGCCGTCGCCGAACCTGTCGCCCCGATTGTGCCTGAAGCCCCCGCCACACCGCCGGGGCTGCTCGCACTCGCGCTGCCGGTGGCGGAGGAGAGGTTACCGTTGCTCGCCGCGCCGGTCGACGTCGAGGTCGTCGCATTGCCGCCGGCGGTACCGGTGGTGAGCGACGTCGTATTCGCCGGGTCACGCGGTGTCGTGGGGTTCGTCGTCGTCCCGCCCGAGGTATTCGCGCCGTTGCGAAGCTGTTCTTCGTTCGGCGCCGGAGGGGAATTGGGCGCGGTCACGCGGCTGTCGCCGGCAGGGGCCGACGTGCGGCTATCGGTCAAGGCCGCCGAGGTGGGCGGTGTCGTCGTTTGAGTTTGAGCGGCCGCCGACGGAGTCGACGTGGTCGAAGTTGCCGACGACGTAGACGCGTTCGGGTCGATCGAGCCGGACCGAATGCCCGACGGGCTATCGGGATTCACGCTTCCCGGCGTGTTGCTCGGGTTGGGAACCGTCGAAGCGTTGACGGGCGCTCCGGCGGCGATCTGGCGGCGATTGAGTTGACCGGGCGTCGTCGACGTCACGCCGCTCGGGTCGGGCTGCGTGTCGGCGTTAACCAACGCTCCGCGAGCGATGTCGCGCGGCGTCGCTTGGCCCGTCGTATTCGGTAAGTTCGGCGTGCGGGCCGGCATCTCTTCAACGAGCGAGTTCGTCAGGCGACCGTTGCCGGTATCCGACGCCACTTGGCTAGTGGCCAGCGGCGCGACGGCTTGTTGGCTCCCGGCTTGTTGGCTTACCGCGGACCCCGTCGTCGCCTGCTGACCCACGGATTGCTGCGCGCCGGCTTGCGGAGCTGCGGCCTGCTGAAACGCCTCGGGCGTGACGGTCACGTTCATCGGCATCTGTCGGCCGTCGCGGTTGATCATCAACTGCGTGGTGCCGCCGTTGAGGTTCGACGCGGCCCGCATCTGTTCGATGAGTTGCGCGCCGGAGTTGATCGCTTGGCCGTTGACCGAGGTGACTCGATCGCCCATCTGCAAACCTGCCGAGGCGGCCCAACTATTTTGATCGAGCTGCGACACGCGCAGCCCGCCTTGATCGTTGACGAACGATAGCCCGCCGAAGCGCATTGGCGCGGCGGCGCTGCTCGTGCCGCTATTCATCGCGGCGGGCGTTCCCGCGGCTCCGGCTCCGGCGGCCGCGGCGATATCGAGATTGAGCTGGAAGGTTTGCACCGTGCCGTTGCGGCGGATGCCGACCGTCGTGAGGCCCGTCGTCGCACCGGCGTTTTGCAAAGCCATGTTGAGAGCCTCCGACGAATTCACCGGGGTGCCGTTGATCGAAAACATTTCATCGCCGGCCAGAATACCGGCTTGCTGGGCGATGCTCGTCGGATTCACGGTGTCGATCGTCACGCCCGTGGCCGTCGAGCCGGCTAACGTGCCCGCTCCGCTTTCGGCGAGCGCGGCCTGATTGAGTTGCACGCCGAGCGAATTGATGTATCCAGCGGGAGCGGCGGCCGGATTCGACGTTGTGGCGGCGGTCGCTCCGGCGGCGACCGGTGCATTGACGACGCCCGGCGAATTCGTCGCGCGAGCGGCGTTTTGGGCGGCGGCGTTTAAGCGAGCGTTGTTCGCGTTGACGTTTTGGCCGTTGCTCAGCTGCGAGTTGTTCGTGCCCGGCAGGTTTCGCGTGTTCGCGTTGCGGTTGGCGGCGTTGTTATTCACTCCTTGCCCGGCGCTGCGAGCCGCGCCGCCGTTGCTGTTCGCACCGCCGTTACCACGAACGTCGCTGCCGCGGATGTCGCGAGCATTGAAGGCGTTGCGGCCGCCGCTGGAACGATTATTGACGCCGTTGTTCGTCATACCGGCGGCGGAGCCTTGTTGAACGTTCGGCAGCCCTTGAGCGCCCGGCCTGACTTGGCCGGGAATGTTTTGATCCGACGCAGCGCTCGGCTGCGTCGAACCGGCGTTGCCGAAGCTATTGCCAAAGTTGCCGGCGCCTAAACCGCCCGCGCCAGGAACACCGGCGCCCGGCAAGCTTCCGGAAAATCCGACACCTGCCCCGTTCGTCGCACCTGCTGAACTCGTTGCCCCGCCGACTGCCGCACCCGCTCCGGCACTGGAGCCGCCGCTCGCACCGCCCGAGCCGCCGGCGCCGCCGCCGTCCCCACCACCGCCGCTTTGAGCGAAGGCCGTGATACTTGCGGAGGTCAATAACAGCGCCGCGACGAGTCGCGTGAAAAGGTGGATGCGAACGGACATGGCTCAGCTCCTCGAAGGCCCGGCGGAATGCGCAGCACGGAACCGTGCGGGCCGCGATATTGATCGAGACGATGTGTGACGGGCAAAGAAGGTTGCAACCGATGTGCCGCGCGAATGTCCGCTGTTCGTAGCCGACCTGCGATGAGTCGATTCAACGACATAACGAGCCCGAACGCCGGAAATCCGCGAGTTGCGTCGCCTTCCAACCCAACCGAGCCGGCCCTTTCGCAACACGGGCCGCCGCCGCGCACATCGGTCGGAATTTGACCGCTGCGGCGCGGTCGAACATATTTCAACGAGGCGGCGGCAAACCAAGCCCGTCCGTTTCTCACGTTCGTCCAAGTCGAGACTTCCGATGATCTCACGCACGCCGTTTCTGATCGCCGCCCGCTGCATCGCCGCGGCGCTCGTCCCAATTTCGGCCGTCGACACCTTCGCGGCTGACCCACCGACCGGCGGCGCGGCAATCACCGTGAATGAGCAAACCCGCAAAGCTGACGAAGCGGGGATTTATCAACCGTCGGTCGTCGCCGAAGCCTGGCAGCCGCGCGAAACGTGCGTCATCGTCTGCGACATGTGGGACGCGCATCATTGCTTGAACGCCGTCCGTCGGGCCGAGCAACTTGCGCCGCGAATGAACGCCTTTCTCAAAGCGGCCCGCGAGCGAGGCGTCTTCATCATTCATGCCCCGAGCAGTTGCATGGCCGCGTATGCCGATCATCCTGGCCGGCGGCTGGCTCAGAGCGCTCCGACGGCCGACAACTTGCCGAAGGAGATCGACCAGTGGTGCCGCCACATTCCGGCGGAAGACAAAGTCGAATACCCCATTGATCAGGTCGGCGGCGGTGAAGACGACGATCCGACCGAACACGCCGAGTGGCACGCGAAGCTCACGGCCATGGGACGCAACCCAAAAGCGCCATGGACCAAGCAAATGGACGCCCTGACGATCGCCGCCGGCGACGCCATCAGCGACTCGGGCATTGAAATCTGGAACTTGCTGGAAGCCCGCGGCATCAAAAACGTGATGCTCGTCGGCGTGCATACGAACATGTGCGTGCTGGGGCGGCCGTTCGGCTTGCGACAAATGACGCGCAACGGCAAGAATGCCGTACTCGTGCGCGACCTGACCGACACGATGTACGACCCGAACAAACGCCCGTTCGTGAGCCACTTCGAAGGGACACGGCTCATCGTGGCCTACATCGAAAGCACGGTCTGCCCGACGATCACGAGCGTCGATCTACTCGGCGGCCGGCCGTTCCGCTTCGCGGGCGATGAGAGCACGACCGAGTAGTCGCGCTAACTGCCGCGTTTCTGCAGGTCGCGCCTAACATCTTCCGCTGCCAAGCGAATATTCGCCGGCGGGTTCGAGGCGAGCAGCTTATCGAGCCCGGCCACGAGCGGCTTCACATCGGCCTTCGGGTTCTTCGCGGCAAATTGCTTCACGGCCTCCAGCGCATTGGCGAACATCGTGAAACGCTTGGCCTCGCGGGCCTCCGGTTCTTGCTCGGCGTCGAGCCCTGCGGTTTCCGCCGGGTCGAGCATCTTGGCAAGTTCTTCGACGCAGGCCGCGTTGCCATGTCGGGCCAAGCCGGTGGCGGCGTTCATCCGCACGTCGACGTTCGCGTCGTTGAGCATCACTTCAAGCCGGTCTTGCGACGCTTGGTCGCCGAGCACGCCGAAGTCGTAGGCCGCGTGGTAGCGCACGACCGGATCCTCGTCCCTGGACGCGGCTTCCAGCGCGCGACGCAAGTTCGGATCGTTCTCCGGCTTGTCCTTCGTGATGTTCGGCAACAGTCGGGCCAAGGCCTGCAGTGCGCCAAGTCGTACATCGCGCTCGGACGGCGCGCGATTGGTTTCGACGGCCTTCACCAGCGGCGGCAGCGCGGCCGGTTGGTAAAACTCGCCGATCGTCCGGCACAAGTACATCCGGAAGCTGACGTCTTTATCTTCCATCGAAGCCGCGGTCATTTCCGAATCGAGCAGCGTCGTCAACTCGCGGAGCATCGCTTCGTCGCGGCGCAGGGCTTCGTTGCCCGTGCGGTTGAGTTCGTTCGCCAGATTCACGGCCTCTTGCCAACGACCCTCGTTGTTGCGCTTGAGCGCTTCGACATGCGCCCGGGGATCGCTCCCCATGTGAGCCAGCCAATTGAACGTGGCCCACACGATGATGATGATCGCGACGATCACCGCCGGAATGACGAAGAGCTGCACGATGAAACCGGCGCTCGGCGGTTCGACCGGCGGCAGGGCGTCGTTGGGCGAAAGGGGCGGCTGCGGGCGTTGCGGAGTATCGGCCATGAGATTTCAGTGCGGCGTGCAAGAGGCGGCGAACAAGGACGAGCGCGACCGTACGGCAGGCGTTTTCCTACCGGCGGCAAACAGTTAAGTTTAGTCGAACCTTTCCGCGACGACGAGCCGTGCCGCCGTCGCTCGCAGCGACATTTCTCGGCGTTTCGCGATGTTTTTTCTTTCGCACACCTGCTCTTCGGCCCCCTACGACGTAGCGCTCGACGAGGCCCTGCTTGACTATGTCGAGCAATGGGCGACGGCACGGCCTGACGGTGCCGAGGAGGTTTCGCAGCCGCCGGAGTTTCTGCGGGTGTGGGAAGCCCGCCGGCCGGCGGTCGTCATCGGCCGCTCGTCGTCACTCGACGGCGAGGTCGACCTGGCGGAATGCCGCAAGCGGGGCGTCGACGTCGTGCGGCGCACTAGCGGCGGAGCCGCGGTCGTCATCGGGCCGGGCTGTTTGATGTATTCCGTCGTCCTGGCCTACCGCAACCATCCCGAGCTTCGGGCCGTCGACCTGGCTCATCGCTATGTGCTCGAGCGCGTGGCGGCGGCGATCCGTCCGCAAGTGCCCGACGTCGCGCTGCGCGGAACGAGCGACCTGGCGCGCGGCGAGCGGAAGTTCTCGGGCAACAGCCTGCGCTGCCGTCGCGAGGCGCTGCTCTATCACGGCACGTTGCTCTACGACTATCCGCTCAACGTGATCGGCGCGGTGCTGCGCACGCCGCCGCGCATGCCCGACTATCGCGAGCGACGTGCGCACTTGTCGTTCGTCGACAATCTGCCGACGACCCGGGCTGCACTGGAGGTGGGCCTCCAACAAAGCTTCACCGCGCATCAGCCGGTGACCGAGCAATTCGTCACGCAGATCCAAGTCGCCGCGGAGCGCGAAGCGCGCGAGAAATTCACGTTGCCCGAGTGGCTATTGCGGGTGCCATAACGTCGGCCTTGCGGCGTATGCACGGCGGCAAAGGGCGCGGCCAAAAGCAAGAGCCTGCCGGGGTTTTCGGCATGATTTTCGGCTGCGGAATTCGCGTCTATCTGTAGGTGCACGGCGACCGCAACCGCCTACATTTTGTAGCCGCGCGGCTTTGGAATTTGGCCGGCGGCGCGCGTATGATCCTCCCTGTCGCTCGTCGAATTCGCGCGGTTTTCGCGGTTTCCGAAGCGGCCATTTTTCATGATTTCACGCAACACGATTTTGTGCCGCAAAGGAGCCGCCGCCATGCTTGCCAACTCCGCCATTGAAGCCGCTCGACGACTGCTGCTCGAAGGAAAGCTCTCCCGCCGCGAAATCGCCGACCGGCTCGGGATCAGCCGCGGCTCGGTGAACTCGATCTTCAACGGAACTTTGAAGACGCGCGATGAGAGCCCGGCGGTGGCCGACGGCGATCCGCTGGAAACCGGGCCAATTGAACGCTGTTCGACCTGCGGCGGGCGCGTTTATGTGCCGTGCCGCTTGTGCGCGGTCCGCGAGTGGAAGATCGAGGCGGGCGCCGCGAAGCCGCGCTCGCCGCAACGCGGCTCCGACGCGAAGGCTTGGAGCACTTCGCCCGATACGCCGCGCGACGCTTCGCAACATTTGCAAGCCGGCCGATTTGATCGAGGTGTGCGGAAGCGATAAGGCCGTGGCGGCGAACCGTGGGGCCGACTACGATCGGGCTACGATTATCGCCCATCGTCGCGAGGTTCTGATGCTTTGCCGATCCGCCCGCTTCTTCCTGTTGTTGCCGTTGCTCGCGGCGGTGCCTTGTGCGGCCCGCGATCTTTACGTTCATCCGACGCTCGGCGACGAACGGAACGACGGCCTCGCGGCGGAGGCCGACGGCGCGGGCCCTGGGCCGGTGAAGACCATTCATAGGGCCGTGCGTTACGCGCTCCCCGGCGATACGGTGCATCTCGCGAAGCTCGACGAGCCGTATCACGAATCGCCCGTGTTTCACGATCGGATCTGCCCGGCCGACAAGCCGATCACGCTCGACGGCCACGGGGCGACGATCACCGGCGCGGAACGGATGGACTTGGCGACCTGGGAAAACGTTGCACCGGGCCGGTATCGCAAGGTCGCGCTATTGCCGCGCATCGATGCGGCGATCGTCGGCCGCTGGTTCTTTCGCATCAACGGGCGGATGCAGCACATGGGGCGGACATCGAAAGGCCCAAGCTTGCCGCTGAAGAAACCGGAGGAGTTGCAGCCCGAGGAGTGGACGTTCATCACCGACGAAAATGCGTTCTATGTGCAGATTGAGCCGACGAAAAGCCCGGGCGACTATGTGATCGAGGCACCCATGCGTTCGGCGGGCGTGCAGATCAGCGGACGCAACGAGAACATCGTCATTCGCAACCTGAACACGCAGCACGTCTACAACGACGGCTTCAATATTCACGGCTACTGCCGGGGCGTCGTGTTCGAGAACGTCTCGGCCGTCGAATGCGGCGACGACGGGATCAGCGCCCATGACGATTGCCGCATCAAGGTCGACGGGTTCACGTCGATCGGCAACAGCACCGGCTTCTGCCATACCAACGCCAGCCACAGCGACAGTAACCGCGTGCTGATTCGCGATTGCCTCGGCTTCGACGTCTTCGTGCTCGACACCGGCCGGCACACGCTCACGAACAGTTTGGTATTCTCGAGTGCGTCGTCGAGCGTGGTCGTGCTCGGCCCGCGACCGGATAAGGAAGGGAAGACGCCGCCGGGCACGTGCACGCTGGAGACGGAGAACACGGCGGTCGTGCGCCGCGGCAAGAATACGAGCCTGCGCTGGATGCGCGGTGCGGTCGTGTTGATGAAGAACTCGGCGATCGTCGGATTCGATTTAACGGTCGACGCCGACGTTTTGAAACTGGACGACTCGGTGGTCGGGAGCCTCGCCGAGCGACGGAACAAGCTCACCGTGGGCGCCATGACGAAGGCGACCGGCGCCGGCAGTTTGGTTGACGTCGATCTTACAGGGTGGCCGGCAGGATCGACCAAGCCTCGCCCCGCGATTCTCAAGTTCCGCGAACCGTTCGACGGTTCGCTCGTCGCACCGGCGGAATTCACAGGCGGCGTCGATTCTGCGATGTTGCCGAAGCCGTAATGCCGACTCAAGATCAACGGGGGCCTGACAGCCCCCGCTCGCCTCCGATCCACCAAGGCAAAAACGCCTACTGCTTAATCTTCCGCGGATACGGCAGGTAGCCGGGCGTGCCGACCGGGATGCTCCACAGCTTGTGGCCGGCCGTGATGTAGAGGGTCTTCAGGTCGGGGCCGCCGAACGTGCAATTGGTGACCATGTCTTCCAGCACGGGAATGAACTCGAGCAACTTCCCTTCCGGAGAGAGGACGTAGACGCCCGCTTTGTTTTCGGCCGTTTCTTTCGGCGGCGCGGCCACGTTGGTTCCGGCGGCCACATAGAGCCTGCCTTCCACGTCGATCGCCATTCCGTCGCCGCCGCGGCCGCGCCCAAAGTCGTAGAGCAGCGTCTGCGTCTTCGGCACGACAGTCCCTTCCGGCGTCAGTTCGAATCGCCACACCTTTCGGTTGCCGTCGGGCTTGCTGTTGTCGTTGTCGACGACGTACAGATACTTGTCGCCCGGCGAAACGTCGATGCCGTTGGGGCAGGCGACTTCGTACGACAGAATCCGCTCGACCTTGCCGTCGTCGTCGATGCGGTACACGCCGAAGATCGGATTTCCCTTTTCGTCGAACATTTCCAAGCCGTCGCGGTCGCCGTACCGCGGATCGGTAAAGTAAATGCGGCCGCGGCTGTCGAGTGTCAAGTCGTTGGGGGCGTTGTAACGCTTCCCTTTGTAGCGATCGGTCAGCACCGTGACGACGCCGTTGGTTTCCGTGCGCGTGACGCGGCGGTTGCCTCCTTCGCCGGCACCTTCGCAGGCGATGAGTCGGCGATCGGCGTCGAACACCAGCCCGTTGGCCTTGCCCGAGGGCGTGCGGAAGGTTTGAAACTTGCCGCTGACGTCGCGCCGCATGATGCGGTTGTTTTCGACGTCGGTGAAAAAGACGCTGCCGTTGGGATGCCAAGCCGGGCCTTCGAGAAAGGCGACGATTCCCTCCGGCTTCACCGTCGCGCCGGGCGCAACGATCGGCGCGGCGATCACCTTCGCCGGCGGAGCGACCGCTTCAGCCGCCGCCGCTTCCGGCGATTTCTGTGCCGCCGGCTTGGCCGGATCTTGCGCTAACGCCGGCGAAATCAGCAGCGACAAACTGAGCGATCCGCCGAGAAAAACCGTGCGCGTGAGGCCGAACATACTGAAGACTCCGGCTGCAGACTCAAGAGATGAACGACGTTGGAGAGCGTCGTCGATTATAGGCAGGCGTGTTGGGTTAACTCAACAACGCGACCGCCGAAGCGGACCTTAGCCGGAATTGCAAATTGGTAATTGCAAAATGCAAATTGCAAATTGAGCGAATGTCGTTGCCGCTCGCTTGCGCCATTTTGCAATTTGCAATTACCAATTTGCATTTTGCAATATCCGACTGCCTCCGTGTTCTCCGTGCCTCCGTGGTGAACTATGCTCCGGCCGTTTCCATCGCGCGCCCCATCGCGGCGTGCGCGGCTTCGAGAAGTTCTTCCGTTTTCTCCCAGCCCAGGCAGGCGTCGGTGATCGAGACGCCGTAGGCCAGCTGCTTCGGGTCGACGAGCTTTTGCTGGCCTTCGTGGAGATTGCTTTCGAGCATCATGCCGATGATGTTCGTCGCGCCGGCGGCCCGTTGTTCGAGCACGTTGAGCCAGACCGCTTCTTGTTTCAGATGGTCCTTCTCGCTGTTGGCATGACTGCAATCGATCATCACGTTCGGCGTCAGGCCGGACTTGTTCATGCCGGCGACGGCGTCTTGCACGGTTTGCGGATCGTAGTTGGTGCCGGTCCGACCGCCGCGGAGGATAATGTGCCCCAGCGAGTTGCCGGTAGTGTTGACGATGCACAGGTGTCCTTCGACGTCGATGCCCAGGAAACTATGCGGCGTGCGGGCCGAGAACATCGCGTCGATGGCGATCTGCAAGTTGCCGTCGGTGGCGTTCTTGAAGCCGACCGGCATCGAAAGGCCGCTGGCCATCTGGCGGTGCGTTTGCGACTCGGTGGTGCGGGCGCCGATCGAAGCCCAGGTGACAAGGTCGGCCGTGTACTGCGGCGTGACCGGATCGAGCATTTCCGTTGCGCACGGCATGCCCATCTCGTTGATTTGCAAGAGCAGCTTGCGGGCGCGGCGCAGACCTTCGGGAATGTCGAACGTGCCGTCGAGGTGCGGGTCGTTGATTAGGCCCTTCCAGCCGACCGTGGTGCGCGGCTTCTCGAAGTACACGCGCATCACGATGCAGAGCCGGTCCGACAACCGCTGCGCGACCGCGAGGATCCGCCGGGCGTAATCCAAGGCCGCGACTTCGTCGTGAATCGAGCACGGTCCGACGACGCAGAGCAGGCGGCGATCTTCACCGGCCAGGATCTTGCGAATGGCTTCGCGGCCTTCGATGACGGTCTGCGCGGCTCGCTCGGAAAGCGGGAACTCGTCGATCAACGTCTGCGGCGGCGTGAGCGGAACGAGGCTGCGAATATTGACGTCGGACGTACGTTGCATGGCGAAACCGCGGAGAGCCGGACCGGAAGAAACGGAAGAGAAAAGCGCACGATGGCGCATCTATCGAGTTTAGTCGGCGCGGCGACGGCGAACTAGGGGCGGAAAACGCCGGAAACCGTTTAGCCGCATCGTTTACGATGCGCGCCTCGCAAGCGAGGCGGCTAAACAATTGAGTGTTACGCGACGTGCCGCAGCGCTTCGATCGGATTCATCCGTGCCGCACGCCGGGCCGGATAGAGCCCGAACACCATGCCGATCATCATCGAGATACCGAACGCCAGCGGAATCGACCAGGGGACGATGATCGGCACCACGTCGCGCATCGACTCGGGCATCGACGCCATAGCGCTGGGCATGGCGAATTCGAGAAACGACCGCAACCCGAGCACGAGCGGTCCGGCCGTGAGTCCGCCGAGCACGCCGGTGAGGCCGCCGGCGATCGAAAGCACGATCGTCTCAATCAGAAACTGCCGCGTGATGTCGCCGCGCTTCGCGCCCAAGGCCCGACGGATGCCGATTTCGCGGGTGCGCTCGGTCACCGTGGCCAGCATGATGTTCATGATGCCGATGCCGCCGACGACCAACGACACGGCAGCCATCAGGCCCATGAAGACCATGAACATGAGCCGCGTGTTCTTGGCTTGCTCGAGCAACTCCATCGGCACGACGACGGCGTAATCTTCGTCCGGGTGCCGGCCGGAAAGCATGGCGCGGATCGCGTCGGCCGTCGGCAAGACGTCGTCGGGATTGCGGACCTTGAGCGTCACTTGGTTGAGCTGCAAGTTCTCGCGCGTGAACTGCCCGTTGTGGAAGTAAGAGTTCTTGTCGCCGATGCGGCGGTAGAACGTTTCGTAAGGGATGTAGATGTCTTGCGCGAAGTCTTGGCCCGACATCGATCCGCCGACCGCGGCCGTCGCGGTCTTCGAGCGCATCACGCCGACCACCGTGTAGTAGTACTGGTCGATGTGGATCGTCTTGCCGAGCGGGTCTTCGTAGCGAAACAGTTTTTCCGCCAATTCCGCGGAGAGGACGCACGCCAAGTCGGCGGCTTTCAACTCCGAATCGGTGATGAAATGACCCTTGTCGACTTCGAGCCGGTTGATCTCCATGTACTCCGGATCGCAGCCGACGACGCGCGAGTCGGACGAGCGGTCTTGATACTTGCACTCGCGCCGAGTTTCACGAATACGCACGGCCCGGGCGATCGTGGGGATTTGAAACAGGCTCGTGTAGTCGTCGCGCGTGAGCCCGTACGGCGCGGCGACCAGGCTTTGCTTACCGGTCGCCCCTTTGCTCTTCAGCGGCTGCACGGAGCGGAGGATGATGTTGTCGGCCCCGAGCTGTGCGATCTGCTCTTGGGCTTTGGAACTGATCCCTTCGCCTATCGCCAGCAGCCAGATGACGCTCGCCGTGCCGATGAAGATGCCGAGCACCGTGAGCAACGAGCGCAGCGGATGCAGAATCAGGCTTTTAACGCCGAGCTTCCACGTGCGTAGCTGCAGATAGGCCATCGGGAGGAAGTGGGGAATTCGGAATGGGGAATGGGGAATGTGCGGAGACACAAGGCCTTCCACTGTTCCCGAACATGGATGGGATTGGGGCAGCGAAACGAGGAAGGGGACTTTCATTCCCCATTCCCCATTCCCACTTCCCCATTCAGTTCGCGTTCACTTCTCGAATTCGCTCGTCGACCTGAATCACGCCGTCTTTCAGGCGGATGATCCGTTTGGCGCGGTGGGCCACTTCGTCTTCGTGCGTCACGAGGATGATCGTCTTGCCGGCCGAATTCAGGTTGTCGAGCAAGTTGAGAATCTCGGCTGTGGTTACGCTGTCGAGATTACCCGTCGGTTCGTCGGCCAGGATAAACCGAGGGTTGTTGACCAAGCTGCGGGCGATGCCGGCCCGTTGTTGCTGACCGCCGGAGAGCTGCGTCGGCCTGTGGCCGAGCCGTTTGCCGAGGCCGACAAGTTCCGCAAGTTCCCGGCAGCGCTGCCGGTCTTCCGCCGTGATGTGCCCGCGGTAGTAAAGCGGCACTTCGATGTTCTCGAGCACCGTGAGCTGCGGGATCAAATTATAAGACTGAAACACGAACCCGATCCGCGAGGCACGCACGTCGGAGAGCGAGTCGTCGTCCATATTGGCGACGTCTTCGTCGCCGAGGAAGTAACTTCCCGACGACGGCCGGTCGAGGCAGCCCAGCACGTTCAAAAACGTGCTCTTGCCGGAGCCCGACGGCCCCATGACGGCTACGTAATCCCCTTCGGGAAAGTCGAGCGTGACGCCGCGGAGAGCATGAACCTCTTCGTCGCCCAAGCGGTAGACCTTGCGCAGGTCTTGAACGCGGGCGGCGAGTTTCATAGCCCGGCTCCGTGCGATTCGTTTTGCGCGGTCTTCGAGCGCTTGATCGGGCTGCGCTTGGCGGGCACGTCGTTCAAGTCGCTGGAAGCGATTTGCGACGCCGTATCGAGCGAGTCTTTCTTGCGCTTGGCCGAGGCCAGCATGATCTGCTTGCGCGACAAATAGTTCTGCGGTTCGGGCAGCGTCACGGCATCGGCGAATTGCTTTGGCGTCATGACGACTTGCTCGCCGCCGGCCAGACCTTGTTCGACGACGACGTAACGATCGTTCGTCGCGCCGACCTGCACTTGCTTGGCTTCCAGGCCGGTCGCCGTTTGCACGAGCACGTAGTAGCGGGCATCGCGCTCCATCACGGCTTGCAGCGGCACTTGAATGGCCTTGTCGAGTTCTTCGGCGATGATCGAAGCCTGCGCCGTCATGCCGGGCCGCAAACCGGGCGGCGGGTCGATGATGGCCACTTCGGTCGCGTATTCCTTGATGTGAGCCATGTAACTGCTGCTTTGCTGCATCGGGTACTCGCTCACCTTGCGCACTTCGCCGACCAGTTCCATGTCCGGCAGCGCATCAACCTTGATCTTGGCCTTCATGCCGGGGCGCACCAAGTCGATGCGCGATTCGTTGATCTTCGCGAGCACCATCATTTGCTTGGGGTTCGGCAGGCGAATCAGAATTTGCCGTTCGCGAACCAGCCGGCCTTCTTCGATGAGGATGCCGTCGGCCGATTGGCCCTGCCCCTGATCATTGGCGTACACGACTTGGCCGGCCTTCGGTGCCACGATCGTGCACTTGGCGATTTGTTCCTTGATGCGCTTCAGATGGGCCGATTCCACGGAGTGAATCTCTTGGGCCGCTGAAAGCCGGGCTTCCGCCGTCTTCACGTCGGCTTCCAGTTGCTTCATCATCTTCTGCTTCGTGAAGTTGCGAAGCACGTCAAGCTTGGTGCGCGAAACATCCAATTCCTTCTCGGCCTTTTCGACGGCAAATCGATCGGCTTCGAGCTGAATCGGCGTGACGTAGCCCTTGGAGGCGAGCCGTTCGCTATAGCGCAGATACTCCTGCGCACGGCGGAAGTTTTCTTCCGCGACGAAGACCTCGCTCTGCATCTGCTCTTCTTGTTGCTTAAACGTGCCCGACTCGTATTCGGAAAGGGCCAGCTTGGCCGTTTCCACGCCGGTTTGCATTTGAATGACGTTGGCTTGGCTGCTGTTGGTGTCGATTTCTTGCAGCGTCAGATCGTCTTGAAGATTCGAGTCGTCGAGCCGCACGAGGAAGTCGCCTTCTTCGACGAAAGTTCCTTCCGGAACGATTTCCAAAATCGACACGCCGCCGCCGCCGCGGAGCTGCACTTCGCTGCGGACTTCGACGTTGGCCGAACTTTTCACGTCGCCCCGTTCGACGACTTCATGCACGAAGCGATCGACGATCACCGTGCCGGTGAGCGGAGCGACCGATTGCGGCTTCCACTGGGGGCCAAACTTCCAAACCCCGGCCCCGCCGCCGACGACCAGCACGCCGATCGCGGCCAAGACCTTCATGCGCGCAATCCCGCGACGGGCTCCGGAAACCGCAATGACCGACGAGCGGCCTCCGGCTACGCGGGCACGACGAACACGACGAAACAAATCGACGCATTCCGATTGGTGGCAAAGCGAAGATAGCTCTTGCGCTCGGCTCATGAGGCACCTCTTCGGAAACTGGGATAACAAACAGGTAGGAACTTCAGGCAGGCAAGCGGATCAGCGAACGGCCCGGACTTTGGTAGGTAGGCCCAACTCAGTAGTTGGGAAATTTACGCCGACAGGGTTAAGCAGAAACCATGTCGACGAAAAGTCAGGCAGGTTCGTGATTGGGCAGGCAACCAGTATTCTATTCGGCTCGGCGAGGGGCTCAAAGCCGCAAAATCCGCCGGGCCGAAGATTGGCGAACACTAGACGAACCCCCACGTATTCGTAAAGGCCGCTTTAACTTACGGCGATGCCGGCACGCTCAAATCGTTTCATCTCCAGACCTTAGCTCAAGCGTCGGGCACCGGTGCCGGCTTGAGCACCGGACCAGGAACTGGTGCTTCCGGGGGAGGCAAATTGTCGGGGTCCTGCGGCACGGGAACCCCTTCACCACGCCGACCTGCCGCACCGTCGCCCGGCAGCCGCAGTTGGGCGTCGCCCTCATTCGGGCCTTCGTTGCCGATCAAGTTGTCGTCGACCGCGGCATTCGGGTCCGTTCGCACCGGGCCCGGATCGATCCACATTCCTTGGTCGTCGAGCAGCATCGTCCCCATCTCGAAATCGAGATTGAGCCGCTGCACTTCGTACACGACCCAAACGTTCAAAAAGTCGTTCTGCGTGTCGAGCAAGTCGCCGAGAGCGGAGACCAAGTCGCGACCGATGTTCGCTCGTTGCGCGGCGTAGGCTTCGGCCGTCTCGTTCACGCGCGGCGGGCGGTTCAGGTTCTCGCGGGCCAAGTCGACTTGCTGAATGGCGACCTGCACGGCCGTGCGGCGAATCTCAAAGTTGAGCTGGTTCAACTCCAGCGTTCGCAGAATCAATCGCAAGTTTTGCGAGATCGTATCCTCAAACTGCATGTAGGCCCGGCGGTTGCGCTGGTAGTCGATCAAGATGGCCCGATAGTCGTTGCGTTCGATGAGGCGCGTGAGCGGTGCGTCGAATTCCAATCCGGCGCTCATGCGGCCGGCGCTGCCGCGGAAGTTCAACGGGTTGTCGCCCGTCGTAGCCAAGTCGCCTTGCAGCGTCACGTTCAAGCCGGCCTTCAGAGCGTTGGCCGTGTATTCGATGAGTCGCCAAATATCCACGAGTTGCGCTCGTGCGTTGGCCCAGTCGCGGCGGTTGACGCGGGCCGTTTCCAAGGCGTCGGACGCCGTGAGGTCGATCGGCACCCAGGTGACGGCATCGACCCGCGCTCGGGCCTTGCTCAACGTGAGCCCCAGCAGTTGGCTCGAGAGGTCGGGGTAAGCCCGCTTCAAGCGATCGCGAATCGCGGTAGGTTCAGCCGTCGGCAGATCGGCGCGAATCTTCTCAAACGTGGACCAGGTGTCGTTCATCGCCTGTTTGAGTTCGTCGATGTCGACGCGAAGATCCTTGACGCGCAGGCGTAGGTCTTCGATCGAGTAGGCCCCGCGGTCGACCTCGCCGCTGACGACTTCCGGCCGGTTCAGCAACGTTTCCAACTGCGCTTCCCGCGCCGGTACCGCCTCGAGCAGCCGCGCGTAGTCGTCTTCCAATTCGACGAGGTGGCCTTCGACTTGGCTCTGAATGCCGCCGTCGCCGACGATCGCGGCCAGGTCCGCGTCGGTGACGGGGCGCTCTTCCTGATGGGCTCGAGCCGAGAGTTTTCCGGCCAATTCCGTAAGCTGCGTCACCTGCGGATCGATCAGCTCAAACGGCTGGAGCATCTCGTCTTCCACTTCCATTTCGACGTCGGGCGGCAAGCCTAACAGCAGCTTGAACGTGTCGAGCGACGTTTGAAAGTTCGCTTTGCTCGCCAAGAGCGTACTTTGTCCGCGGTAGAGAGCTTGCCGCGCCAGTTCGACTTGGAAACGGTCCTTCAAGCGATTGGCGTCGAACTCTTCTTGCAGCCGGGCCAAGCTGTCGCGCAGCGTCGTAACGTTGGCCTCTTGGTTGCGAATGAAGACTTGGCTTTGCAGCAATCCAAAAAACCCGCCCACGCCCGAAAAGCTCGGCAACGGATTGCCGACGCCCGCGCCGAGGCCGCGCGTTGCCGGACCGTCGCCCGGATTGCGACCGACGACGACTTGCGTATAGAAGCCCTGTCGATACTGCTCCATCTGCCGCACGTTGTAGATCAAATTCCGTTCGGCCAACGTCAGACGCTCCAGCACGCGGGCACGTCCCGCGAAGCGCAACAGCGGCTGGGCGAAATTGAAGTTCAAGAACGAAACGTTCGTGTTGCGATCGGCGCCGGCGAATTGCCAGACGATGCTGTTGGCGAAGTCGACGACCAACTGTCCGCCGCCGGCATAGAGCTTGTTGACTTGGAAATCGGTGTCCGTCGTGAGCACGCTCGACGAACCGCCGCCGCCGACCGGTCGATTGGGCCCGACCGTCGTGAAGAGCGTGTTGTTATTGAAGAAGAACTGCGCGTCGAAGCGGAACCGTTCGAAGGTGACGTCGAGCGCCGAAAGGTAAAGGTCTTCCAATTCGCGCTGATAGTTGCGCGAGTTCAAAAGCGCTACTTGCACGGCCGCGTGCCGGTCGAGCACGACGGTGCCTTCGTCGTCGTAAGGCAAAAAGGCCCGCCAGTGCTGATCGTCGACGGCCGCGACCTCGCCGTACTTGTGCCATTTGCGCCAGCCGCGCTTGCCGTCGACGCAGTGCATCCGCGTGTGGGCCAGCGGATCATCGGGGGCCATCGGCGGATGATCGGGATTCGTCGGATCATAGAGCCGCGACTCCGGTCGAACGCCAATGCCGTTCTCTCGGTTCGGCTGCCCGGCTTCCGTGGTGAAGCCGTTCCACAGGCTCCAAACCTGGCGGTCGGCCTGATCTCGCCAAAAGCGGCGCGTGCAGCCGCCCGAGACCAGTACGCAAAGCACCGGCAGCAGCAGGAGAAAACGTCGGGTAAGTAGCAGGCGCGCTAGTCCGCCCTTAGTTCGCGTCATGCGAACAGTTTTCGGCGGCAAGATGGCGGGAGTTTAACGATTATCCCGACCTTGCGGCCGCTTGCACAAATCCGAAGCCCGCGTGCCTTGTCATTTAACGCAAATCACCCAAGTTGACACTACATTTGCCGCTGCTTACCATCGACGTAAGGTTCTTTGCGGCAATAGCTTTCGACCGCTGCTGTCAACTCAATGCAGGCTGTGCGAGAGCGCGGTCCGGCAACGGTCGGCGGACGCGATCCTCGGGGAGTCGCCGGCAATTCGCCGCGACAACAACTTCCTCAAGGATTCGGCGGCGGCATTTTTACGGCGAGTCGAAGCTCTTCGATCTAAGATAGAAGCGTACCATTCCTTCGCGGCGGCCCATTGATGAGCATTCTGACGAAAGTCTTGATCGGTCTGGTGATCGTGGCCGTGTTCCCGGTCTTGTACCTGGCCGCCTCGGTGCTCAACATTCAAAACGAATGGCACCGCAAGATCAAAGATTTCCAAGCGGCGATCGATAAGCACGAGAAGCAGTACGAGCTGTTGCTCCACGGCGACTTCGATGCGCAAACCCATCCGCTGGTCCCCGGTAAACCGATCGTCGGCAATCCCGGTGTGATGCAGTGGCAAACGGCCCGCGACAACATCATGCGCGGCGCCGGTCGCGTCTGGTACGGCCGTCCGCAAGCCGCTTCGATCAGCGCCGAGACGGGCACCCTCAAGCTCGAACTCTTCAGCGACGAAGTCCATCTCGACATGAACGGCCGTTCGCCGCTCAACGATCACGGGCTCGTCGACAAGGCGTTTCTCTACGTCTTCCAAATGAGCCACACCGGCGACTTGGTCCCGGGGACAGATAAGTACGTCGGCGAATTCGTCGTGAGCGGACTGCCGCCCGGCACCAACGAGAACATGATTCCCATCAAGCCGGCTCTGCCGCTGACGGCGGCCGAGTGGGATGCGCTGAAAGCTTCCGCCGCCACGGCGCAGTGGGTAGTTTACGACAAGATGCCGACCGACTCGCGCGACGTCTTTGTCGGACTCACCGAAGATGAAATTCGTCGCTTGGTTCCGCCGGAAGTGGCCGAGGAATACATCAACGACGATCAAACCCCGACGAAAGCCGTGACCGACAACCCGGCGCTGGCCGAGTACGTCGTGACGGACCCCGCTTCGAAGAAGTCCCGCTTCTTGCGTCCGCTGCGGGATTACCAAACCATCTTCCAAGCGGCCGCCAAACGGCTCAACGAAATGGCCGACCGCGTGCAGATTCTCAGCCGCGAAAAGGCCTTCGCCGATCAGGCCCTGGTCAATCTGCAAATGAAGACGATTCCGGCCTTGGATGCCCGCAAAGCTCGCCTCGAAAAAGAATTGGCCTTGGTCGACTCGGAACTGAAGGTCGTGCAAACGCTGTCTGAAAAGCTCACGGCTTCCATCGAACAAGCCAAGCAAGACGTCGTCCGCACGGTGCTGGAAAACAAGCGGTTGCTCGGCGAAGCGGCCGCGGGCGGCAAGACGACGTCGCTCCCCGCACCGACGCAGCCGCTGGCGACGGTTCAATAATCGCTCCGATTTTCGCTGCGGTGCTCCCGCCAAAGCCGCGGCTTGCCGGCAGCGCAAGGACGCGACGACCATCGTGAGTCGACAGCCGACGCTCGACCGCGAATAATGCAGTGACCGCCGATAAGGGAGTGAGTCGAATTTTTCCGCTGCGGCACACAGACGCGTCGACCGATGGGACTTGAAGATCGAGATTACGCCCGCGAACCGGAGTCGGGCTTTCAGCTGACCGCGCCCCAGTCGATGGTCGGCGGGCTGTTGGCGGTCAACCTCGTTCTCTGGCTGCTCGACGTCGTGTTCGACGGTCGTCTCTCCGATCGCTTCGATCTCTCGGCCCAGCTGCTGCGCGAGCCTTGGAACGTCTGGCAGCTCGTCACCTACGGGTTCCTCCACGACCACCGCGACATCATGCACATCCTCAACAACATGTTGTGGCTGTACATCTTCGGCCGCGAATTGGAAGAGATCTACGGCAAGTGGGAGTTCTTCCGCATCTACTTGGCCTCGATCATCCTCGGCGGCCTCGTGTGGGTCTTGTGGCGCAATTTCGTCGTCGGCGAACCGTTCGCGCAGCTCGTCGGCGCTTCGGCGGCCGTGTCGGCGATCATCATTCTCTATGCGATGCGGTTCCCCGAGCGCGAGATCCTCATCTTCGGCGTGATGCCGGTGAAGGTCTGGGCGCTGGCCGGAGTGATCATCGTCATCAACGTCTTCGGCATCGGCATGGCCAGCCGACGCGCCGGGAGCAACGTCGCTTACGAAGCGCACATCGCCGGCATGGCGTTCGCTTTCTTCTACTTCCACTTCGATTGGAATTTGGGACGATTTCTGCCCGCCGGCAACCGCCGTCGCTGGCTGCCGCGCGGCTTCGGTTCGCGCCCCAACTTGAAACTGCACGAACCGACCGAAGAGCCTGCCCCGCTCAACCTTTCGGCCGAGACGGACCGCATCCTCGCCAAGATCCACGCCTCGGGCTACGACAGCCTCACCGACGACGAACGCCGCACGCTGGAACGAGCCAGCGCCCGAGCCCGGGCTCACAAGGGCGGCAGCTAGCAACGGCCGCGCGAAGTCTTCTTTCGCAATCGGACCGCATCCGCGGAACGCCTCGCGCCGTCGGCCAAACGCGGAGGCGGTTTCTATGTAGTCCGACGTCGGGCCCTCCCCGACCGGGCCGCAAAGTCGACGCATCCGGAACGACCCGCAGGGCCGCTCGGTAAAACGCATTACGACCGTCGCTTTCCGCACGAAGCTAATAAAAGCGAAAGGAAGGCCCGTCGATACAACGCCTATCGGCGGTACGACGGCGTCAATCGCTACGACTGCCGGCAACCGTCGCCGGCGCGGAATCCCGCTCCGCAACGTCGCACCGAGCCCGGTTGCCCGAGGCGGCCGTCGGCGAGTCGTCCGTCAGCAGATCCGTCGAAGTCGACCCAGCTTCTCAGGAAACCCACATGTCCGGCTATTGCCGTTCGGTTCGGCGCGCCACCGCCGCGTTTTGCCTTTCGCTCGGAATGCTCGATGGCGCGAGCGCCCAGCAGTACGGCCCTTCGCCGCTGGAGCCGCCGTCGGCGTTTCCGGCCGTGGCCCCAAGCCCCGGTTATTACGCACCGAGCTACAGCGTCGTCCCCGCTCAGTTCGACGAACCGTTCGCCCCGCCCACGCCGCCGCCCGTCGACGAACTCGACGCGATCGACGTCGCCCTGGCTCCCGGCGGCGCGGCCCCCACGGCCGACGAGCAGCTTTCGCAAGCCGAACTCTTGGAACGGCTCCGCAAAACCGAAGCCCGCATTCAGCAGCTCGAAAAGCAAAGTGCGCCGCTCAAAGATCCGCAGACCGCGACGATGCTGCAAAGCATGCGTCAAAAATGGGACACGGCCAAAGATCCCTCGATCACCACGGTCGACCAGCAAACGCACAGCTCCAGCGCCAAGAAGGCCAGCGACAAGAAATGGTACGACCGCTTGAGCATGCGCGGCTACGCACAGTTTCGCTGGAACGAAGTGCTCGATCGTGAGCCCGGTTCCGCTCCCGCGCAGTATGTCGGCGATCGCTCGATCGGCGAAGATCAGAACTTCATCATCCGTCGAGCCCGCGTGATCATCAGCGGCGACGTCTCCGACCACTTGTACGTCTACTTGCAGCCCGACTTCGCCAGCACCCCCAACGGCAACGTCGACCAATTTCAGTTCGCCCAGATTCGCGACTGGTACGGCGACGTCTATCTCGACAATTGCAAGGTCCACCGCTTCCGCATCGGCCAGTCGAAAGTGCCGTACGGCTGGGAGAACATGCAATCCAGCTCCAACCGCTTGGCCCTGGATCGTTCCGACGCCCTCAACTCGGCCGTCCGCAACGAACGTGATCTCGGCGTCTTCTACTATTACACTCCCGAGTTCGCCCAAGACTTCTTTAAAGACGTGCTCGACATGGGCCTCAAAGGCTCGGGCAACTACGGCATGTTCGGCGCCGGCATCTACAACGGCCAGGGCGGTTCGCTCGCCGAGCAGAACGACGACATCCACTTCGTCAGCCGCTTCACGCTTCCCGTTCGCTTCAGCAACGGTCAGATGATGGAAGCCGGCATTCAGGGCTACGTCGGCGACTACGCCGTCATCGGGCAGTCGATCAGCCCGCTCGGCGTCGGCGGTCCGTTTGTTCCGCAAGGAACGATCGGCGGCGCCAACACAAACCGCTACATCCGCGACGAGCGGGTCGCGAGCACCTTCGTCTGGTACCCGCAACCGCTCGGCTTTCAGGCGGAGTGGAACGTCGGCCGCGGTCCCGGCCTGAACGACGCCCAAACGGCCGTCATCGATCGCCACCTCTACGGCGGCTACCTGCAAACGATGTACAAGATCGACACGCGCTGCAACGGCACGATCTTCCCGTTCGTCCGTTGGGTGTACTACAAGGGCGGGTACAAATCGGAACGCAACGCGCCGTTCAGCGAAATCAACGAAGTGGAAATGGGAACCGAGTGGCAGTTCACGCCGCAATGCGAACTCACGACCAGCTACCTCATCACCGACCGCACGAACACGACGGCCAACAGCACGGCCGGCGCCCTCTCGTACGGCCAGTTCGAAGGCTCGGTCCTGCGCTTCCAGTTTCAGATCAACTACTAGGCGCCCATCCCGAATACTCCCCTCTCCCCTTGCGGGAGAGGGGCCGGGGGTGAGGGGGCGGATCGCGCCTCGCACCGTTGCGTGGTCGGCCGCGGGTGCCTGGGGCAAAGCGCAGGGGTGCCTCGGTTCTCCGTAGCTCTTCAAGCGCGAAAGCTAGCGCAACAAAAAGGGCCTTCGACCGCGTAGCCGAAGGCCCTGTGGCAGAAACTTGAAACCGGGTCGCGTCATATTTGGGCCGAGCCGCCGGAAGCGACTCGACCATCCCGCGACACGTCGCCGGAAGTTCCTGCAAATCCGTTGCGCGACGCCGGGGGCGATTGCTCGCCCGGTCGGTCGCCGCGCTTGATTCACACAAACGACGAGCGATGCCGTTGGTCAGCCGCGCCTTGGGAGTGAACTCCCGCAGCGTTGTGCCTTGCGACACTGTGCTGTGCGACATCGCCCGATGATGCAGCGAGCCCGAACGCTCGCCCGGCCCGCCGTCTCTCATACGGCAAAGCCGAGCGTTCTCGTCCCGCAGCGCGGAGTCGACGCTCGCGAGTTGCCTCGCACCGCATCGCTCGTCTCTACGGTAATGCAGCGATCGTGCCGGGATTCTTCGCGCGGAGTCATTTCGCGCGATAAGTCGTTCAGCGGCATTTGGTTGCACTCCGAAAACGCTTCCCACCGTCAGCCAAACTTCGAACAGGGTCATCGATCACTCATCGCGCACGTTGATCGATCCACAACCACGTCTTCGATCGATCCTCGTTCACGGCCCTCGCCGTAGCGGGACTCCTACGCACTACCAACCGGCTCGAATCGCCAGCGCCACGCCGGGCTCCACCATCACCGCCGTGGCCAAATGCACCGAGGCCGCCCCCGCAACGAGGTACCGCCGAACGTCCTCCGCGGAGAACGCCCCCCCCACGCCCACGAGCGCCGCCGGCTTGACCGCCTCGCGTAAGTACCGCTGCGTGACGACTTGGCGAACCATCCGCGTCTGTGCGAGCGACGCTTCCAAGATGGCCGCGCCGCAGATGCCGCGCGGAGCGCCGTCGAAGAGCAGGGTGCCGTCGGCCGCGCGCACCGGCGCCGCCACGCTATTGGTCATCGCCAGCCCGTCGACGAAGGGACCAATCGCCGCGGTCAGCGCCGCCGCTTCTTCGGCATTGCGAATGTGCCCGACCTTCACGACGTACGGCGTTCGGCCGATCGCCTCGCGTACCGCCGCCGCGCAGCGCGCCGCGTCCGCCGGTTGTTGATAAAGCTGGCCGTCGCTCGTGCAAACGTTCGGGCACGAGAAATTCGTTTCGACGGCGTCGGCTCCGCTTTCCACGGCCCACTGCGCGCAGCGGGCATAGTCGGCCGCCATGTCGTCGATCGTCCAGCCCGGCTGTTCCGTGGCGACCACGCTGACGACGAGCACCTTCTCGCGCGGCAGCAGCTTGCGCGTCTCCTCAACGTCGGCTCGCCACACCTCCGGCGCCTTCGACGGCATCCCGAACGACACGGCCCAGGTACGCCCCATCGTCGCGGCGGCCGGCACGCTCGCCTCGCCGCCGGCCATTTGTCCTCCGGCGAGCGGCGACGTATCGACCGGCACCAAGTTCGGCATCGCGTAACAAGCTCGCTCGACCGAACGCACGGTCTTGTACGTGAGCACGTCGAACCCCAGGCTCGCGTAGTACCGGACCCAGCGCCCGTTCAAAAGCGGACCGGCCGCCACGCCCAGCGGGCTTGCGACTTTGAGCCCGCAGAAATCCCACGCCCCGCGGACGGCGGGCACGTCGACCTCGACCGGCTCCGGCGCGTGGGCATAGTTCCAATCGTAAGTCTGAGCCGCATCATACCGCGGCAAGTTCGTGAGGTCGGTCATGGTTGGTTTGTCCGTAGTCCGTAGTCCGTAGTCCGTTGTTCGTTGATAGTTTTGTTAGTTGTTAGCTGATCTGTCCGAAAGTCTTAGCCCCCGTCGATAGCGGCGCAGTCGCGTACGCCGGGGGGCGGCGTCAAACGATCAGCAACGTCGATTCTTGAATCGACGCTGCCCCGGGCGACTTGCCCGGGGCTAAGACCGAAGCCAAATTCCGGAGCAGAAATCGCCAACTGTAGGGAACGCCCTCCGTGGCGTTCCGGACTCTGCAATCGCAACAGAATTGCAACAACTCCAAAATCGCGAGTGCGTACATTCGCTCCCGAAATGTACGCACCCTTAGTTCTAAGTGAAGTGGTGCGTACTTTTTCGACCTCGATGTACGCACCCCCTCCAAAATGTACGCACTTACCGTAGCGCGGTTGTAATTGCAAAACGATCGTCAATAAGCCGTCTCGCCGACCAGAAATCGCCATGCAGCAAACAGCCGTCCACCAAGCCCTCTCCCGCCGGGAGAGGGTGGCCGAAGGCCGGGTGAGGGTGACGTCGCCTGAAGGTTGGCAATGGTGATTCATGGAGCCGGCCCTTAGCCCCCGGCACTTTATGCCGGGGGCAATGCGGGATTGTTCTTCGTTTAGCGTTGATAATGGTTGGAAACTGCCATGCCCCCTCGCTTGCGCTGCGGGGCTAGTATGCGCACCTACGCCGCTTGCGATTTTGCGTCGACTGCCCCCGGTTTGAAGAACCGGGGGCTAGGGTCGGTGCGAGATCGGCGCGTGGCGGCGCATCACGTAATATCCCAAATCCGGCCCGCCGATTCCAATCAACTTTTGGCCGGCCAAATCTTGCCTTGACTTTCCCCGCAGCACTACCATTGTCAGTCGCCGATCAGGGTTTTATGTGATGACGGGGGCGCAGCATGTTTAATCTCGCCGCTTTACGCTTCGCCGTTCTGCTTCCTCTCTTCGTCGTCGGGGCGGCCGACGCAGCGCCACAACCGTTGCTGACGCCGCCGCCGGAGGATTTCGTGCGACGGGTTCGCGAGACTGTGCCGGCCGATTGGACGGTGACGATCGAGGCTTCAAGTATCGTCGCGCGACCTAGTCGACCTCCGGAGTTCGTCAACCTCGTCGGCGGCATGTTGCAACGGAATACAGAAAGTCGCGAGGCCTATCTGGACCGGCATCGCGTGAAGTTCGACTATCAGATTGCGCTACGCATTTCGTCGCGCCTCACCAGCGAACAATTCGAACAGCTTGTCAGGGCCGATCAAACCGCTCGCCGGCGAATCGAGGAGTTGGAGCGCCATCCTTTCGCCCGCCCGGGGAAGGGCTCCGTGTCTTTTCCAGAGACGCCGGAAGGACTCGCCCTCGATCAAGAGTATGACCAACTACGAGCGTCGCTTCGCCCGCTCCCCAGCGGCTATTTCGGCTCCGTGACGGTGACCATCGAACCGACCCAAACCCGCTACGCGATGTTTCGGCATGAAAAGGACCAAGAACAGTGTCGTCAAGTCATCGAGTCGCTGCAGCAGCTGTTGACACCCTATGCCGCGACCGGCAACAAACCGTCGCCTTGATCGTGCGACGATTGATCCATGCCCTACAGTAAGCAACTCGCCGAGCGCGTTCGCACGGCACTTGGCCGCCGGCCGGGCCTTGTCGAAAAGCGGATGTTCGGCGGCGTTTGCTTCCTGCTACGGGGCAACATGCTCGTCGGCGTGTGGGAGCATGCGCTCATCGCGCGGCTCGGGCCTGACCAAGCGGCCCGGGCGCTCAAGGAACCGAACGTGCGCGAGTTCGACGTCACCGGCCGGCCGATGCGCGGCTGGGTGATGATCGAACCCGACGGCCTCGACCGCGACGCCGATCTGGGCGAGTGGCTGGCCCGAGCCGAGGCGTTCGTCGAGTCGTTGCCGGCGAAATGAGCAGGCGGCAGGCGGCAGTAGGCAGTCGGCAGTGCTAAACCCTGAACCCTGAACCCCGAACCCCGAACCCCGAACCCTGAACCTCCAATGCGTACCACCTTCACCTTCCACACCGCCGGGCAGTTGCTTTTTGGTCGTTATGCCGTGCGGCAGTTGCCGGAGCAGATGGCTCGTCTAAAAGTCGCTCGCGTCTTGATCGTCACCGATGCCCACTTGGAGCGGGCCGGCATCCTCGCGGCCGTGCGCGATCCGCTCTTGGCGGCAGGAGTGGCCGTCGACGTGTTCACCGGCGGCGAGCCGGAGCCATCAATCGAGTTGGCCGAGACGGTGCTGGCCCAGGCTCGCGCGTTTCAGCCGGAGGCGATTCTCGGCCTTGGCGGCGGCAGCAATATGGACTTGGCCAAGATCGCGTCCGTGGTTCATTCGCACGGCGGCGGCATCCGCGATTACGTCGGCGAAGACAAAGTTCCCGGTCCTGTGCTGCCGCTCGTCTGTGTGCCGACCACTTCCGGCACCGGCAGCGAAGTGAGCGCCGCGAGCGTGTTGACCGACAAAGCCAACCAAACGAAGGTCGGCATCCTGAGCAATTATCTGCGCCCGCGGCTCGCGCTGGTCGATCCGGAGCTGACGCTCACCTGCCCGCGCAAGGTGACGGCCGACAGCGGCATCGATGCGCTGACGCACGCAATCGAAGCGTTCACGGCCGTTGACAACGCCGAGTTTCCGCTGCCCGCCGGCGAGCGGAGCACGTATCAAGGTCGGCATCCTTTCGGCGATATGCTGGCCGAGCGGGCCATCGAACTTGTCGGCCGGTATTTGGTGCGAGCTTGCGACGCGCCGCAGGATTATGAAGCCCGGGAGGGGATGGCGCTGGCGGCGGTGCTCGGCGGGATGGCGTTTTCGAACGTCGGCGTGGCGATCGTGCACGCCTTGGAATATCCGCTCGGCGCGGCGCTGCACTGTTCGCACGGCGCGGGCAACGGACTCTTGCTGCCGTACGTGATGCGGTACAACCTGCCGCCCCGCAAGCGGGAGTATGCGAGGATCGCGCAGTTGCTCGGCGCCGACATTTCCGGCCTTGATGAAACGGCTGCGGGGGAAGCGGCGATTACGGCGGTCGAGCAACTCCGCGCGGCGATCGGCATCCCGAACCGCCTGCGCGAGATCGGCGCCCGGCCGGAGCAACTGGCCGGGTTCGCCGAAAAGGCGTTCGCGATCAAACGCGTGATCCGCGTGAACCCGCGCGTGCCGACGCTGGAAGACTTCCGCGGGATCTTGGAAGCGGCGTACTAAGGAGCCTTCTCCCTCCGGGAGCCGTGTTGTTTGTCGCCTCCTGCCGGAGGCGGGTGGCCGAAGGCCGGATGAGGGAGACGTCAAACAATCGACGGCATCGCTTTCTGATCGGCTTTGTTCTCGAAAGCGCCGAAGAACGACGACTGCCCATTCCGCCGCCACGTCCCCCTCACCTGCCCTTCGGGCATCCTCTCCCGGCGGGAGCTTTGCACAAGAACCAGTGATTTAGGGAGGGTATTTGTGCAATCAATGATTCTGCACAAAAACGTATTTGGTTTTAGCAACTAAAAACTGGACCGGCGTAACTTTTTGGAACTTCTACAATAACGAATAATGCGAAATCAATTTCCCGTATGACTCGTTTATTTATTGGAGTTTTCAAAATGAAACCGTTACTACTCTTCTCTGCGAAGTGACTGAACCAAGTTGTGTG
>JAFLCO010000249.1 GCA_017303535.1 Planctomycetota bacterium | reverse complement strand
GATAAAGCCAATCTGGAAAACGACGACAACTGGATCTACGACAATTGGGATAAGGCCGTCGCCGAAGCCAAAAGCACGAACAAGCCGCTGTTGGTCGTACTGCGTTGCATTCCCTGCGAGGCTTGCAGCAAGTTCGACGACGAAGTCGTCCGCCGCAATGAAACGGTGCGGGCCCTCATGGACCAATTCGTCTGCGTGCGGATCGTCAAAGCCAACGGGCTCGACTTGAACTTGTTTCAGTACGACTACGATCAGTCGTTTCACGCGTTTCTGATGAACGCTGACGGCACGATTTATGGTCGGTTCGGCACTCGCAGCGAGAGCAAAGACGAAACGCAGGACATGACGATGCAGGGCTTTGCCCGTGCCCTGGAATTGGCGCTGGCGTGGCACAAGCAATTCCCTGACAACAAAGCGAGCTTCGCCGCGAAGCACGGTCCGAAGCCGGTCGTCGAGCGGCCGGAGCAGTATCCGCTGCTCAGCGGTAAGTACAATTCGAAGCTCGACTACGAAGGCAACCAGCTCGTGCAAAGTTGCATCCATTGCCACCAAGTGCGCGACGCCGAGCGACACTACTATCGCGACCTCGGCAAGCCGCTGCCGGAAGAGGTGCTCTATCCGTATCCGCTGCCGAAGGTCGTCGGCCTCACGATGAACTCGCTGGAGGCGGCGGAAGTGAAGGCCGTGGCCGACGGATCGCCGGCGGCTCGGGCAGGTTTCCAGCCGGGGGATCGAATCGAAACGTTCAACGGCAGCCCGGTGCTGTCGATCGCCGACCTCCAGTGGGTACTGCACCGCTTTGGCTCCGGCGGGAGTTTGCCGGTGCGGATTTCGCGCGGCGGGCAAACTTCGGAACTGGCGCTCGATCTGCCGGAAGGGTGGCGCACGAAGTCCGACATTTCCTGGCGGCCGACGAGTTGGGACTTGCGCCGGATGGCGTTCGGCGGCATGAAAATGCGCGCGATGACCGACGACGAACGGACCGCGGCGAAACTTCCGGCCGATCGGCTGGCTCTGCTCATCGAACATGTCGGCCAATACGGCGACCACGCCAAAGCCAAGCAGGCGGGCTTCGTGAAAGGGGACGTGCTCGTGAAGTACGACGGCTCGACCGATCCACGGACGGAGACGCAACTCATGGCTCGCTCAATGCAGGAACTCAAGGCCGGCGACAAAGTGCCGGTGACCGTACTTCGCAGCGGACGCGAGATCGAACTGAAGATGCCGGTGCAGTAAGACAGCGCGGACCTTAGCCCCCGGTTCTTCAAACCGGGGGCAAACGATGCTGCGTATGTTTCGGCGTCGTCTTCGAGGGCGCGTACCCCCTCGCTTGCGCTTCGGGGCTAGTATTTGGAATTGGCGCCTCTTGGAAGTTCTCGCGTCCATTGCCCCCGGTTTGAAGAACCGGGGGCTAAGGCTACGTCAAGGACTAAGGCCGACCCGTATAAAGTCTCGGGGGCTAAGGCTAAGATCGGGGGATGAATCCGACCGTCAGCCATCTGCAGACTCAAGCCGTGCGCGAAGCCCAAGGTTGGCGCGCGGCCGGGTTGCGCTACTTCAGCTACAACTACTTTCTGCGGCAGCTCTACGGCCGGCGGATTCATAAGGTCAGCGTCGATGCGGGGTTCACCTGCCCGAACGTCGACGGCACCGTAACTACGGGCGGTTGCGTGTTCTGCGACAACCGCAGCTTCAGCCCCAGCCGGCGGCTACCGCGCAACGGCATCGGCGGGCAGATCGCCGAGCAGATCAAGCGAATCAAGTTTCGCTACAAGGTCGACGACTTCATCGCTTACTTCCAACCGGCGACGAACACTTACGCCCCGGTCGCCAAGCTGCGGCGGCTGTATGAAGAAGCGCTGGCCCAGCCGAAGATCGTCGGCATGGCGATCGGCACTCGGCCGGATAGCGTTCCGCCGGACGTACTCGATTTGATCAGCGAATTGGCCGAGCGGCATTACGTGTCGCTCGAGTACGGCATGCAGTCGATGCACGACCGGTCGCTGGTGTGGATGAACCGGGGGCATGATCATGCGTCGTTTTTAGACGCCGTCGAGCGCAGCCGGGGGCGGGGCTTTGAGATTTGCGCCCACGTGATTCTCGGCACGCCGGGGGAAACCCACGACGATATGCTGGCCACGGCCCGGGAGATCGCCCGGCTGAATATCGACGCGGTGAAGTTGCATAATCTCTACGCCGTCAAAGGGACGCCGCTGGCAGATCAGGTCGAGGCCGGGCAAGTGACGCTCATGGAGCGCGACGAGTACGTCCGCACGGTCGTCGACATTCTGGAGATTCTGCCGCCGACGATGGTCGTCGAGCGCGTGAGCGGCGAATCGCCGCCGAACTATCACCTCGGCCCGGCCTGGTGCTTAGACAAACCGGGGCTCAAAGCGGCGCTGGAAGCGGAGTTCGAACGGCGTGACACGTATCAGGGACGATGCTATTCCGCCGTTTAGCCGCATCACTTGCGATGCGAGTTGCGCCCAACTTCGTGCGACGTCACCGGCCGGCTGACGCCGGCCGCTCGCCTCAGACAAGCGTCGAGCGAACTTTCCACGGCGATTCCGTGTTATATTGAAAGTTCAGAGCGAGCTGGGCGATCGTCGGTCGTTTGCTACTGTGATCCCGCGAGGGTTCATGGCGGCGCGGCGGGAGGAAAGTCCGGGCTCCAAAGAACGCCGTGGTGGGTAACGCCCACCGAGCGCAAGCTCCGGGAATAGTGCAACAGAAAGCAAACCGCCGATCGGGCCGCTTGCGGCTCGAGGTAAGGGTGAAACGGTGAGGTAAGAGCTCACCAGCGGTCCGGGCGACCGGCCGGCTAGGTAAACCCCACGGGGAGCAAGGTCAAACAGGTGGAAGTCCGCCGAGCGGGCCGCAAGGTTCGCACGGCGGCGCGGTTCGGTTCGGGCCGCTCGACCACCGGGTAGGCTGCTGGAACCGTCGAGTAATCGCCGGTCTAGAGAAATGATCGTCGCCGCCGACGACCGCAAGGCCGCCGGCGAGACAGAACCCGGCTTATAGGCTCGCTCTGAGTTTTTTCTTTTGTGGGTGGCTGGGGCATATCGCAGCGGTGCCCCAGTCGTCAGCTTATATCACTGGGCCTTCGCCTGCGGCTCCAGACCCAGCCACCCCGGCAAAACGCAAAAAGCCCGGGAACTTTTCGTTCCCGGGCCTTGATTGCGTCGCGATTCGGCGAAGTTCTTCGCTTCCGGCCTAAAACTAGGCGCGGACGGCGATCGGCAGCTTGCTGTCGGTCGGCACGAGTTCGCTTTCGACCATCTGCAGCAGCTTCGTGATGCAGAGCTTGTTCATACTGGTGTGGCGGTCGTGAGCTTCGGCCCGCAGCGATTCGTGCAAGCTGGCCGGGAGGCGGACCGTGATAACCCGCGTCGGCTCGCGGCTGTTGGCGGCTTCGTCGCCCCGCTCGCGGAGTTTCGCGACCATGGTTTGGATTTCGTTGTACTCTTCGCTCTGTTCGAACGTCGCGAGAGCTTCCGGGCTCGGGAAGGCTTCGCGGACGATGCCGCCGACGCCGAGCACTTCGCGGAAGAAGGTGACCCAATCCGGCTGTTGGGTAAACAGTTCTTGAGCAACCTTGATGACTTGCGTTTCTTTCTCACCCATGACCGATTCTCTCCTTGATTTTTTTCGTGTGCTGACGGTGAAGTCCTTTTCCAGCGGCCACGCGGGCTACTGTTTGACGTAAATGTATTTTGCGGTCAATACCAGTAACGAAAGCCATTGCGGTGATAGCACTTACAGCAATGCATCGTGCTTGCATTGATATTGGGCAGGGCTGCCTTCCGGCATGTTTTTGACAAGTGCCTAGAAAACAGGCAGGCAAAATTTCCCGAAGTCGACGTGTCCAGTTCGGAGAGGCCGCAAAATCGGAGACCTTTGCAGAAGCCGCAAGGTCGGCTACGACGATGTACCGCTAGGAGTTACAGCTCCCGCAGTTTCGCAACGAGTCGACATCGACAGGTGCTTCGCCGATGGGTTGGCAGGGTTGGTACACAGTCGCAGTTCTCCTGCTGACGCTCGGCCTCTTGGCCTGGGGGAAGACCTCGCCCGCCGCCATTATGTGGGGGGCCGTGGCGATGCTCTTCGGAGCCGGCATCCTCGATGAAAAGTCGGCGCTCGGCGGGCTGGCCAACGAAGGCATGGTGACCGTCGCCGTGCTCTATATCGTCGGGGCCGGCATTTCGGAAACCGGGGCCATCGACTTTCTCGCCCAACGGGTACTCGGTAACCCAAAAAGCCCGACGGTCGCAGTAGCCCGACTGATGATTCCGACGGCCGCCATTTCGGCCTTCATCAACAACACGCCGCTCGTGGCGATGCTGATCCCAATCGTCAACGATTGGGCCAAGAAGAACCGCGTACCCGTTTCGAAGCTGATGCTGCCGCTGAGCATCGCAGCCATTCTCGGCGGTAGTTGCTCATTGATCGGCACCAGCACGAACCTTGTGGTGGCCGGGCTCTACAAGCAACGCTTCCCGGGCGAAGCGATCGGCATGTTCGACATTTCGCCGATCGGCATCCCCGCGGCTCTGATCGGCTGTGCTTTTGTGATTTTCACCAGCCGGTGGCTGCTGCCGGATCGTCGCCCGGCCCTCAGTCAGTTGACGGATCCGCGGCAATATACCGTGGAAATGTTGGTCGACCCGGCCAGCCCGCTGGTCGGCAAAACGATCGAAGAAGCCGGCCTGCGGCATCTCCCGGGCTCTTACCTGGCGGAAATCGATCGCGACGGCATGGTGCTGCCCGCCGTTTCGCCCGAAGAGCGGCTCCGCGGCAACGATCGCCTGGTGTTTGTCGGCGTTGTCGAATCGGTGGTCGACCTGCAACGCACGCGAGGGCTGAAGCCGGCGACAGATCAGGTTTTTAAGCTCGATTCGCCTCGGGCACAGCGTTGCCTCATTGAAGCGGTGATCTCAAACACGTGCTCGCTCGTCGGCAAAACGATTCGCGACGCCAAGTTTCGCTCGAATTACAACGCCGTCGTCTTGGCCGTGGCCCGCAACGGCGAGCGGCTTCCCGGCAAGATCGGCGATATCGAGGTGACGACCGGCGACACGCTGCTGCTGGAAGCACACCCGTCGTTCGTGAATCAGCACCGCAATAGCCGCGACTTTTTCCTCGTCAGCCAGCTCCAAGATTCGCATCCGCCCAAGCACGACAAAGCCGGCATCGCGCTCACCATTCTCGTCGCGATGGTCTTAGCCGCGTCCATCAACTGGGCCATTCCGACAAACTGGCTACGCGACGCCATCGGAATGACGCCAATCGAGAAGTCGATGTACGTCCCGATGCTGAACTCGGCCGTCATCGCGGGAGCCCTGATTCTGCTGACCGGATGCTGCTCCGTCGAACAAGCCAAGCGGAATCTCAATTCCGACGTGCTGCTGGCGATCGCCGCTTCGCTGGCCATCAGTAAGGGGCTGGAATCGACCGGCGCCGCCAAGCTCATGGCCGAGAGCATGACAAACTTGGCCGGCGGCTCACCATGGGCCGCATTAGCGATGGTTTATCTTGGCACGCTTTTGGTCACGGAAGCGGTGACGAACAACGCGGCCGCCGCATTGATGTTTCCGCTGTCGATCGCCACGGCTGCCAAGCTCGGCGTGAGCCATTACCCATTTGTCATCGCCATTATGATGGCCGCCTCCAACGGCTTTGCCACCCCGATCGGGTATCAGACAAATTTGATGGTTTATGGCCCCGGCGGTTACCGGTTCAGCGACTATCTGCGGATCGGAATCCCGCTCGATATTCTCATCGGAATCATTGCGGTGGCCCTGGCACCGCTGGTTTACCCGTTTTCTCAGTGAGCGGTATCGCATTCTCGCTGCCGTATGGGTTGGCAAAACGCCCGCCCCGCTCTAACTTCACAGGGCCGCGATTCGCCGTTTTCCCAGCAGCGTGTCCGGCAGTGCTCGACGGATTGACTTTAGACTCAACAGCCGGAATTTCATGTCGCTCTATCGTAACCAGTACATGGCGGTCTCGCCCGGGACCGACATTCCTTCGACCGTCAACGCCATCGTCGAAATCCCGAAGGGGCGACGCAGCAAGTTTGAAATCGACAAGACCACGGGCCTGATCCGGCTCGACCGCTTTCTCTACTCGTCGAGCCATTACCCAGGCGACTACGGCTTCATTCCGCAGACGCTGGCCGAAGACGGCGACGCGCTCGACATCCTGGTGATGGTCAACGAGCCGACGTTTTCCGGTTGCCTGATTCAGGCCCGCGTGGTCGGCATCTTCCGCATGAAAGACCGCGGGGCGAACGACTTTAAGGTGCTGGGCGTGCCGAATACCGACCCGCTGTTCGCCGAATACAAAGACCTCGGCGACGTGCCGGGGCATTTCCTTCGCGAGGTCGAGCACTTCTTCGCGACCTACAAGCAACTCGAAGGCATCCATATCGAACCGCAAGGCTGGGACGGCGCCGAAGCGGCCACGAAGGAAGTCCGCGGATCTGTCGAGCGCTACCTGCGGTCGCTCACGAACGACTTGATGGGAATGCGGCTGTAAGCGATTCGATGTCCCGGTTTTGCGTGCCAGTGGTGGCTCGCCCACCAGTGCGTTTGCGGGCGTCGACTATTCCACTGGTGGGCAAGCCACCAGTGGCATCCCGGCGCGCAACATTGTAGGGAGCGCCGTCCCCGGCGTTCCGTCCCTTCTCCGCTCGCGGGAGACTGCGTTGATTGACGCCGCCTGGCGGAGGCGTGCGCCCGAAGGGCCGGATGAGGGGCAGAACCAGGTACTAGGCAGATGGAACGCAACAGAGGGCGTTCCCTACAAGCTATCCCAAGGCTCGTTCCGGGATCGCCTTCTCGCTTCGCTCTTCCGTTCGCGAGACGCAGGCCGCCAGCACCAAGTCGCCAGTGACGTTGAGCGTCGTACGGCACATGTCGAGCAACCGATCGACGCCGAGCACCAACGCAATGCCTTGCGGCGGCACGCCGACCGTCTTGAGCACGATGATGATCAATGGGATCGAACCGCCCGGAACGCCGGCCGTTCCGACGCCCGCCAACACGGCCATGAGCACGACGGTGACCTGCTGCATCATCGTGAGTTCGACGCCGAATACTTGTGCCAGAAATAGCACGACCACGCCTTCAAACAGGGCCGTGCCGTTCTGATTGGCCGTCGCTCCTACGGTCAGCACAAACTGCGAAACCTCGGGCTTCAGCTTGAGTTCCTCCTTGGCGACGCGTAGCGAAGTTGGCAGCGTCGCATTGCTGCTGCTGGTGCCGAACGCCGTGAAGATCGCCTCGGACACGTCGCGGAAAAACTTCACGGGTTTGAGCCGCGCCGCCAAGACGAGCAGCAGCGGATAGACGACGAACATCTGCAGCCCGATACCCAGCAGCACGGTGAACACGAACCGCAGGAGCACGAGCAGAATATCCAGGCCCATCTGCGACGTGACGGAGAACAGCAGGCATGCGACGGCGAACGGCGCCAGCCGCATGGCGAAGCCGATGATCGTCATCGAAACGTCGAAGACGCCTTCGAGCACTTGCACCAGCGGCCGCGTGCGATCAGGCGTCATCGTCAGCGCGATGCCGACGATGAGCGAGAAGACCATCACGGCCAGCATGCCGTTGCCGGGGCTCGTGCCGTCGACGGCCCCGACCATCTCCTGCAGCGGGTTCTCGGGCAAGAGGTCGAGCAGCGTGTCTTTCACGGTCTTGCTCTTCTCAGCCTTGCCGGTCGAGACGTCGGCTTGTGCCGCGAAGCGTTCGCTCAGTTGCTGCTGCTGCGCCGGCGACAAGCTCGCGCCGGGCTTGATGAGCGTCACCAGCCCGATGCCGATCGCCACGCTGGTCAACGACAGAATTAAGGTAAAGCCAAGCGTGCGCAACCCGACGCGGCCGAGCCGACGGACGTCGCCAAGTTCCATCACGCCAAGCGTCAGCGCGGAAAACACCAGCGGTACGACGACCATAATCACAAGCCGCAAGAATACCTTGCCGATCGGTTCGGCGACGTTCACCGCTACGAACGTGATGGCTTCCGCAGACGCCGGCGATTTCGACGCGGCGAAGTTTGCTACGAGTCCGGCGACGGCCCCAATGACCAAGCCGATCAATATCTTTGTATGGAGCGGAATCCGTCGCTTCGTTGCGATAGTCGTCACGGCGCCTGATTCGCTCACGGAGGCCTCGTCAAAAGTTGGTGAAATCAGTGCGGAATGCCGCCGCAGCGGGGCGGAAAGAGCGAGTATTTTACCGTCGCCGCGCGGCAATCGCACTACCCGACGTCGCAGCGCATCGGTAGACTCGGCCGATAGACTCGCCCGCAAGATTTGCCTCGCTTGCCGTGGTTCGACGCGCTTAAGGATCGCCGCCGTTATGGAAGACTTTTTTCAGCAGATTTGGAACCTGATCGTCACCTTCGCCGATCCGCGCAATCTCAAGAATCCGGAAGTCTACATCGACGCGCTCAAACAGCCGGGCGTAATGTGGGCCGCCTTCGTATCGGTCAACCTGATCATCTTCACCGAGACCGGACTGCTGATCGGCTTTCTGCTCCCCGGCGATTCGCTCTTGGTCGTCACCGGTATCGTGGCCCGCAGCGCCGATTGGCCGGTCGTTCCGCTGACGCTGTCGCTCTGCGCGGCGGCGATCATCGGCGACACGATCGGCTACGCGATCGGCGCGAAGGCGGGCCCGGCCATTTTTAATCGGCCCGAAAGTCGCTTCTTCCGCCGCGATCATCTGCTTGCAGCCAAGGCGTATTACGAAAAGCACGGCGGCAAGACGATCATCATCGCCCGCTTCATTCCGCTGATTCGCACGTTCGTGCCGGTCGTCGCCGGCGCGGCGAAGATGGAATACAAATCGTTCCTGGCTTTCAACATCTTCGGCGGCATCGGTTGGATCGTCAGCATGATCGTCGTCGGCTACATGCTCGATCCGCTGTTGCGACAGATTTTCGGCCCGCAGTTTCAGATCGCTAAGCACATCGATAAGATCGTGCTCGTCGTGATCTTTCTTTCGATCTTGCCACTGCTCACGAAGGGTTACCGCCACTGGCGGACGACGCGCACGCCGAAAGTGGCGCCATAGTCGATCAAATGCCGCGGCGTGTCGGCGCTTTACGCGAGACGCCGAAGTAGAGTAGGCCGGAAAGTAGAATGAGCCCGGCGACGGTGACGAACATCAGCCCGTAGTTCGGCAGGCCGTCGGTCTTGGCGTAGGTGAGAATCGCTCCGGCCAACGGCGACCCGAGCAACGTGCCGACGTCGAACATCGCCAGCACGAGCGTCGTGCCGATACCCCGATATCGGCCCGGAAACGCTCCGCTTCCTCCGGCCACGACGGCCGGAAACAGGCTCGCGTGGGCCACGCCGAGAAACAACGCGGGAATCAGGAGGTGCCACTCGTGGCTCACCGGCGCGAGCCCGCAGAGCCCTATCACCAGCGCCACGATCCCCAGCGCGATCATCGGGCGAATGCCGAGTCGGTCGGGGACGCGACGCATGGAAATGCGGGTGACGAACGCGATCGGCGGGTAGATGTTGAAGAACAGCATCAGGCCGTTGGTCAGATGCTGCTGCTCCATGAATGGACGAAGAAAGACC
>JAFLCO010000248.1 GCA_017303535.1 Planctomycetota bacterium | reverse complement strand
TTTACAGGCATCTTTTGTATTTACATCTGTGAAGTGCGCTCGATTATGGCCATCACGGTTTTGGGAACGTGCGTCATGATCTTGTTACAGGTGCTGCAAAAGAGAATCAGTCGAGCCGCCGCTTCAATGATCATCCTGTTACTCTTTGCTTTCGGCGCGATAAGCTGGACACATTCAATCGGAGGTGAATCTGCCCGGCGGCGCGCTCGCACACTCGTGGAAATGCCGGCTTCGAGCGTCTATTACCAAAATCGTGGAGTGTTCTTGGAACACGCCGTCTTTGAAGAATTACCCAAATATCCGCTGGGTGCCGGCGTCGGACGGTGGGGAATGATGTACGCCTACTTTGGTGATCCAACACAGCCTCATTCCTCTGCACTCTGGTCGGAAATCCAATTTACCGGCTGGCTCTACGACGGCGGCATCCCGCTGGTCTTCTTTGGTTACGGAGCCGTGATCACCGCATGCTATGTCACCTTTAAGATCTCTTTAAACGAACAATATGATCGCTATTTACGGGATTGCGCAGGCATCGTAACCGCCCTTAACGCCGGGTGGCTTGTCGTTACGTTTAACTATCCGCTTTTTATCGGGCAGGGCGGCATGATCTTCTGGCTGTTGAATGCAGCCGTCTTTGCGGCCTCCGTTTATGGGTCGCCAGAACCTACCCGCAACTCTCGATATAAACTGCTTCCGTGATTCTGGTCGTTTGCCCCCAATCGCTTGCGAATCTTGTCCGTACCGATGTTCTTTTGGCTACCAAACACATTGATGGCTAGTTCTTCGTGGCTTTAACGAGCTCAGCAGCTCCGCTCGTCGCTCGCAAAACGCATTCCAATCGTGCGATCAATCTATCGCATTGGTGGCTGTACTTTTTCCTAATGACGCAGTTCGTCAGCCAAGGCCTGCTCGTCGCCGAGGCCATCGGCGGATTGCGAACCTATTTGCGAGTTGCGGCGTTCCTTAGCAGCATCGCGATGCTTGGCATACTGCCGCCCGCCTCCGGCCCGCATCATCCGCTGCGAGGAGTTGGAATCGGGTTTCTAGTTGCGCTGGCCTTTGGAATCCTCCTACCGGACGCAATGCTGCTGGCCGGCTTTGCGCAATGGTGGCTCAATTTCGCGATCTGGGCACCGTTGTTTTGGATTCCTCGAATCGCATTGACTACTCACGTGCTCTGGAACATCTTTCTGATGCTTTGGGTATTCAACCTGTTGAGTTCGGCGGTCGGCGTTTTGCAGGTTTACTATCCGGGAACGTTCGCTCCTTCCGGAGAATTCGTGCGGCAACTGATGGGCCCGATGGCGGACGGTCTCCTCATTGAATTGACCGACGGCCGACAGGTGTTTCGGCCGTTCGGGCTTTCCGACACACCCGGAGGAGCCGCAAGTGCCGGTTCTTTTTCCGTTCTCGCCGGGATCGTGTTGCTAAGCACTTCATCTCGCGTTTTTTTTCGCGTCGCCGCCTTGAGCGGAATTGCGCTGGGGGCGTTTTGCCTGTATGTTTGCGAAGTTCGTTCGCTAATGATCTTCACGGCGATCAGCGTCCTCACCCTTGTTGTAATACAGTTCTTTCAAGGTCGATTGACAAGAGCTGCAGCAACGCTGATTATCGTGCCGGCTTTAGCCGCGATTGTATTCGCGTGGTCCCTCCAGGTAGGGGGCGAGCGAGTGGTGCGACGGATGCGCACGCTGTCGGAAGGGACGGCAGCTGGCGTCTATTACAAGAACCGAGGAGTATTTTTAGAGCAGGCCCTCACGGAAGAAACGCTGAAATATCCAGTCGGTGCCGGTCTAGGACGTTACGGAATGATGTATTCGTACTTCGGCGACAAGCGTAAGTTTTATGCGCAACCTCTCTGGGCCGAAATCCAAGCGACGGCATGGATCTACGACGGCGGCATTTTACTCCTGTGCCTTGGTTACGCGGCAGTTCTCGGGACAACGTATTACTCGTTGCGACTTGCACTTGACCGGCGCGTTTTAAAACAATTGAGCGACGCTGCGACGGCCATAACCGCGTTAAACGTTTCCTGGCTGGCGGTAACCTTCAATTATCCGCTCTTTCTTGGACAAGGCGGAATGCTATTCTGGCTGCTTAATGCGGCACTGTTCGTAGCGGAGAGGTCCACTCACAAGACTGGGCCTTTATCGCACTTCGCAGCGTCCTGCAGATCTAATTGCCGATCGAGTCGAAGCCGAAGTGATTTGGCGAACCGCCGACTCGACAATGCGGATAGGCCGGGGCAGAGATGAGCAACTTAGGCGAAGCTGAATCGCCTGTCGCTCTAGTGACCGGTGACTTCGTTCGTACCGGGGGCATGGACCGGGCAAATCTGGCGCTTGCAAACTATTTGGCCCACGCCGGACATAATGTGCACCTCGTAGCACATCGCGTGGCACCGGAACTTACCGCCTTCCCAAACGTATGCGCACATTTCGCGGCGAAGCCCTGCAATTCGTATTTCTTTGGGCAGAGTTTTCTCGCGGCGCGGGGGCGAACCGTTGGCCGGCAAGTCGCCGCGTCCGGCGGACGAGTCATCGTCAACGGCGGAAATTGCTGCTTTCCCGACGTCAACTGGGTGCACTATGTGCATGCGGCGTATCAGCCGAAATCGGCGCTGTCCTTGGCTCGACAAATCAAGCTGCATCTCGAACACCCTCTAAACGTTCGGAGGGAGCGAGAGGCGTTGCGTGCCGCGCAATTCGTCATTTGTAACTCGCGGCGTACTCAGCAGGATGTCGTCAATAAAGTTGGCGTCGCTCCTGAGAAAACACATGTGGTTTATTACGGCAACGATCCCAAGGAGTTTTATCTTGACGATCCCGCGACACGGCTTTCAATAAGGACACGATTAGGGCTACCCTCGGATCGACCACTTGTCGCGTTCGTGGGCGCTCTCGGTGACCGTCGCAAGGGCTTTGACGTTTTGTACTCTGCTTGGCGATCGCTTAAACGATCACCGACGTCGGAACCGCTGCTTATCGTGATCGGTGCGGGGAGAGAGTTGGACGCCTGGCGCCGCCGTTCATCCGAGGAAGGTCTGGATGAACACGTTCATTACCTCGGCTTTCGCAATGACGTGGCGGACATATTGCGCGCAGCGGATTTGCTCGTGGCACCGACTCGATACGAGGCCTACGGATTAGGCGTCCAAGAAGCGATTTGCTGCGGAATGCCTGCCATCGTGTCGGCCACCGCAGGCGTCGCCGAGCGTTACCCTACGGAACTTGGCGACTTACTTATTGCCGATGTCGAGAATGCCGTCGTCTTAGCCGATAGACTACGACTTGTTTTGTCCGACATCGATTCCTTTCGACGGCGATGCGTCTCCTTTGGCGAGATTTTGCGCGGCCGGACATGGGACGATATGAGTCGAGAGATCGCCCGTTTCATGAATCTCGATCAAATCCGCTTGTCCGGCGGCCAAGGACGCCAGGCCGTCTTGGCCTAATTCATTAGCATCGGCCGGCGGACGTCAGTTCGCCAGGCACTGCACAATAACAATGGCATCGTTACGCATAGTAATCGTTTGTCTCGAATCGCCGATCCCCTTCGGTAATGCGGCGGCTCGCTGGTATTATGTTTTGTTACGTGAGCTAGTCGCACGCGGCCATCGCGTGACTTGCTTTGCAGCCTGCGGTAAACAAGCCGAAATGGACGAGGCAAGGCGTCTTTTTCCGTCCATTCAGTATGACTTGCGGCTGTATCCGTTTCCGCCGCGGCGAGGGTTTCGTTCCAAGCTGCAAACGCTAGCCAGACCCTATTCGTACATGTTTTCGCCGGAACTCACACGAGACTTGGAATTGGAACTGGCCCGAGGCTATGACATCCTTCATCTCGAGCAACTTTGGTGTACTTGGCTTGCACTTAGGCATCGAGATCGGGCCTTGGTCAATTTGCATCATCTGACTTGGATCGATCAAGAATATCTTCGGCCCAAGACCGTTCGCGGGCGCTTTGAACGTAAGCTCATGTTTCATGCCGAAGAAAAGCTCATACGCCGCTTCCGGCATTTCCGCACTTGTTCTCCGCGTCTCGTATCGGAAATCCTACGTGTTAATTCAACTGCGGACTGCACGACGATTCCCGTCGGCATCGATGCCATGCAATACGACTATATCCCCGACAATCACCGCACACGCGCGCCCGTGATCAGCGTAATCGGTAGTATGGGCTGGTATCCGACTAGTTCGGCTGCCCATCGCTTAATGACACGTCTTTGGCCTGATATCAAACGACGCATTCCCGGCGCAAAGGTTCAACTCGTCGGCTGGAGTGCAAAGTCCGTTCTACAAGAATTCGCGGGCGCACCTGATGTCGAAATCGCGGAAAATGTTCCGGACATTCGTCCGTACTTCGAACGCACAGGCGTCATGCTTTATGCACCGGGCCGTGGCAGCGGCATGAAGATCAAGATTCTGGAAGCCTTCGCTTTTGGAGTTCCCGTCGTCACGACGTCGGAAGGTGTCGAAGGAATTCCCGCCATCGACGGCCTCCACGCCGGCATCTCGGAAGACGACGCCGGGTTGATCGATCGCACGGTCGAACTTCTTCAAAATCAAGCCCTCCAAAACCGCAGACGTTCCGCGGCCCGCGCCCTATTGGAAGCCCACTGTGGTCCGCAGCCGACGATTGAAGCATTGGAAAGCCTCTATGAACGCATGCTGGGAGCCTCGACCGGCGTCAACCCCGATATTTATGATGCATCCGCCCAAGTGCGATAACAGTCGCCAGTGCCGTTAGCCCCCCCTTCCCCTCCTCAGAGAATAAGAATCTTGTCACCACCGACACCTTGGGTCATTACCGGAGCTGCCGGGTTTCTCGGTTCGTATATCGTTCCACGATTGCTCGAACGCGGCACGCCCGTCGTCGCGATTGACGACTTTTCGTGCGGGCGCGAAGAGTATCTTGAACCTTACGCACTTAATCCGAACTTCACGTTAACTCGGCTCGACATTCGCGACACCGCAGGCCTAAGCGCCTTATTTGAACTTCATCGGCCCGCGGCGGTCGTACATCTTGCGGCGTTACATTTTATCCCGGCCTGCATGGCCGATCCCCCGCGAACTGTTAGCGTCAACGTGCATGGAACGCAAAGCGTGCTTTCGGCCGCGCGAGCCGCGGGCGTCGAACGGTTTTGGTTCACAAGTACCGGCGACATATACGTGCCTGACGAAAAGCCACACCACGAAACCCGATCGAAGGTCGGGCCGTTCAACATTTACGGACTGTCCAAGCTACTAGGCGAACAACTCACCGCACTAGAGTCGCGAGAGCGACCGAATGCAGCCTTTGTCGTAGGTCGATTGTTTAATCTCTATGGGCCTCGCGAAACCAACCCACACTTTCTTCCCGAACTCTTGAAGCAGCTTCGCGCTGCTCCGGAAGCCGTGTTGCGACTGGGAAATCTTTGGCCAAAACGCGATATGGTGCCGGTCGCTGATGCCGCATCAGCCGTAATCGACGCACTAGAAGCCGCTCCTCCGGGCATGACGACGTTAAACGTCGCGACTGGAGTCGCGGTTACGATGCAACAGATTCTCGACCTCATCGGCGAGTTGCGCGGCAGCCCGCTGCCAATCGAAACCGATCCCTCCAAAGTACGCTCAGTTGAGCGGCCTCACCTACAGGCCGACGTCGGCGAACTCAAACGCCTGATTGGCTGGACACCGCATATCGACTTGCGTCGAGGCATCGCGGAATTGCTTGCTGCAGAGATGGCCCCTTTCTAAGGTCGCTCGCTATTCAAATTCGTATGCGTCTGCATGTCAGTTCTTCATCGCGTTTTCACTAAGTGGCAATGCCTGAACTACGGGTCGGCTTCAACTGTTATCTCTTGAGCCCGCGAGAACTTCGTGGTTGGGGTCGATACACGGTCAACCTGCTGGCCAAGCTACCCGAGCATGGCATACGCCCGATTCTTTACTCCAATGCTCCGATTCACCCGACTCATCTTCAGCGATTGCCGTGCGGATCCTTCGAAGTACAAATCAGCAAACCGATGCGTTACTCCGTTTGGCAAAACTTATGGTTACCGAGACGTTTGAAGTCTGATCATGTCGACTTGTTCCACAGTCCGATGAATTACGGTCTCCCGTTCTGGGCACCCTGTCCGAAGGTGTTGACGCTGCATGACGCGATCGATCAGGTTTATTACCTTCCCAAAACCACCTGGAGAAATCGTTTGCGGCCGGCACTTCTGCGATCGAGCTTCGAACACTGGACCGCTAGACGCTACGCAGACCACATAATTACAGTAAGTCAGCATGCCAGGGACGATTTGATTTCGCACTTAAGTTTGCCCCCAGATAAAATTACCGTCATATATGAGGCGGCGGATCCATTGCTGACTACAACTGCGGCAAATTCCCGCCAGTCGCTCCTTGATGATCGTATCAGAGCGCAATCAACCAAATACTTCTTCTATGTGGGCGGATTTGAAGATCGAAAGAACGTCTCGTTCCTGCTCGAAGCCTTTGCCGCAGCCGCACTTCCGGAAACCGAATTGCTTTTGGCCGGCGCCTGCGGTTTCGAACATGCTTCATTGAATGAGTTGGCTCGACAACTTGGAATCTACGAGCGATTGCGGTTTCTCGGATTCGTACCTGATCACGATCTTGTTCGCCTTTACCAAAATGCGATCGCCTTTATTTATCCTAGCAAATACGAGGGATTTGGATTGCAACTTGTCGAAGCGATGTCGCTAGGCACCCCCGTTCTTGCCGCTCGAGCAAGTTGCCTTCCGGAAATCCTAGGCGACGGAGGACGCACTTTCTCTCTCGACGCCCCGGATGAACTAACCCAATTGATGACCAACGTTGCAATAGATTCGACTTTCCGCACCACACTTTCCGAGCACAGCCGAAGTCGTTCGCAGTCTTTTTCTTGGAACATTACTGCGCGTGATACCGCTGCCGTATATCGAGCGATTTTATGACGTCACTTGTTCACTTCCAGCAGGCCTTGAATGCTTAAGTCCGTCGGTCGGCGTATGCTTCTAGCTTGGGGACGCACGCATTTTGCGAGCGGATATTACTATCAAGCCGTCGAGACATGGGGGCCACGCTGCTTCGACGGGACACTAGTTCGCGCAATACTGCCCAACGGCTGCACAATGGAGTGCGACCTCAGGGATCATGTGCAACGACATATCTTTTTTCAAGGCGCGTACGAGCCGGTCGAGTCGTTTATATTTTATCGTCTTGCAAAGAACGCCGTTTGCGTCGTCGACGGCGGTGCCAATGTGGGCCAATATACGCTCTTGGCCGCGACGGCCTCACCGTCAGTTCAAGTTCATAGCTTCGAGCCCGTTGAATGCAACTTCGCGAAACTCAAGCGACATGTCGCGATCAATGCACTGACGAATATAACCATTAACCCTACTGCTCTTTGGAATCATAACGAGATTCTCACACTCGGGGTATCTGCGGCCGAGCACAACAACGGAAGCTATTCGGTTGGTTCGACTGAATCGAACTGCCTGCTTTCGACGGCGCAGGCCATGACGTTCGACGAGTACGCTCGACAGCGGCAGATCGAGCGCATCGATCTCGTTAAGTTGGACGTCGAGGGAGCTGAAAGGGCGGCGCTGCAAGGCATGAAAGCGACGATATGCAAAGACCGCCCGACCATCTTGATGGAGGTCAATCGTATCGCATGTCACCGGTTGGGCTACGAGCCCGACGAGTTTTGGCGAATGTTCGTGGATGAATTGGGCTATGAGGCATGGGAGATAGGAATGTCCGCCGACGATTGGAAAAAAACGACCAAGTGGAGCGGCCGCGACATGTCCAATATACTATTTGTGCCCTCAGTGCTTCCGGAGTACTTGGCGACGGGCTGGAGTTTTAAAGATTGTTTGCGATGGGCTGCGACGAGATTCACTCATCGACCCTAGACATACGCCGGTGAGTCTACCGCAGATATCGACGTCGCTTCATCTTGCGTCGATCTGCGGATCGCGTCGACCAATATTTTGAGAGCTAAACTTGCAACCCGCGCATTTCTGACTTCGGTTGGATACTCCATTGCTACGGCGTCGTTTGGCCTGATTCTGATGCCGATTTTGCTTTCTCATCTTGGTCCGGAGAAACTCGGCGCTTATCGAGCAGTGACGGAAATGCTTGGTTATCTGGCGCTGCTCGACATCGGCCTATCTTTCGCCTTGCCGGGAGTCTTTGCGGAAGCCGTCGCTAAGGGAGATCGGACCGTCACTCTACAAACGCTGACGGCGGCGGCACGCATCTATACGTCCACCGCAATTCTCGGGGTCGCGATAGTCATCATTCTTGCGATCGCGATCCCTCCTGTTTTCGGCTTTGCCGACGAAGCGGCGACGGATTTACGACTCGGGCTGTTTCTTTCCTGCGTTCCCGCGTTGCTCGCCAAGCTGGCTCCCCTGCGCAACTTATTGGAGGCGCGACAATTGGGCCACTTGGTGCAGTTGGTGCTCATCGCCGGAGCGACGGTCGGATTCGCCGTTTCGGCCGCCGCCGCGGTATTAGGATGGGGAATCGCCGGACAGTTTCTTGCTGCGTCGATCGCTCTGATTTTCAACACGTTATGCATCGCGGCAATCGAGTTGCGTTACCATCCGCAGGAGTGGGCCGCATTGATGGGGAGCGTGCCGTCTCAGACTTCCGTCGTCCGCAGGCTTTGGTCGCAAAATCTAACCGGCTTGCTTTTGAACCTGTGCGGTCGACTATCGTTAGTTTCGGACAATATCATTATCAGCCTGATACTTGGACCGTCGGCGGTGGTTCCATTCTTTGCGACTCAACGATTAATTCAGCTGGCACTCTCGCAAACTTTTGCCATCGGAAATGTCACTTGGGCAGGCCTGGCCGATATTTACTATCGCGGCGAACGTGAAGTTTTGCGCAGAAGAATCTTGGAGCTGACTCGCTACACACTTGTCATAGGACTTGCTACTATTCTACCCTCCGCGATTTGGGCACGCAGCTTTGTTAGGATTTGGATCGGAGGCGAATACTTTGCGGGTGACGTGGTTTTGGCTTTAGCCTCTCTTGTAGCAATATGCCAATCGCTGAACGCCCTTTGGGGATGGATTTTTGCAGGAACTGGGCAAAATCGGCTGCTGATTCCGTGTGCCTTGGCATCGAGCGTGCTTAACGTCGGCGTCAGTTTAGCCGCCACGGCGATCGTCGGCCTTCCTGGTCCACTGATAGGCAGCGCCGTCTCGTTCGTCGTTTCGACGGCATGTTGGCTTCCTTGGCTCATGCGGCGACATCTGCGAATCGACTTACGGCAACTCACACAGTCCGTCAGCAAGCCCCTGGCGCTGGCCTGTCTTTACTTCACCCCGATAACTTTCGGCGCGCTTCGGTTTCCCATCGAAGAGCTTTTTGAGGCGACGATACCGCGGTTCTTGGCTCTTGTCGGTATTGCGACCGCTGCGGCCGGCGGCTTTATCGGATTGAGTTGGTTCGTAATATTGACCGAATTCGAACGTCGCGAGTGGCGGGGGCGGTTCCGACGGATTCGTCCGATTCAGCCTGCATGACCGCTCACCGGTACAAACTCCCGACAATTGTGGCAGGCGGGGCGTCCGCCGACTTAACGATGCGCCGCGCACCTGTTAGCGTCTTGGTCCCGAGCCGCGGCAGACCGGAACGGC
>JAFLCO010000247.1 GCA_017303535.1 Planctomycetota bacterium | reverse complement strand
CGCGTTGCAGGTGAGCACGAAGAGGTCGTCGTCACGAAACTCCAGGCCCATGATGATGGAGTCTTGCGGGAAGCGGAGAATCTCTTGCCGGGGGGCGAACTTGTCGTTGCCTTGCGTTTCGAAGACGAACACCCCTTCGCGACCGCCGACGAAGACGTGACCGTCGCGATCGACCTGCACTCCCATATAGACCTGATCGGGCGAGCGATCGATGAGCGTGACCTTCAATCGCGGATCAACCGGCTTGAGATGCACGCCCGGTGGCGGCTCGGGGGCTTTCGCCGCTTGAGCGGTAACAGGAGCGGCCCGCCGCGCCGAATTTTTGAGCGGCGATAAATCGGCGACTTCCGCCGCATCGGCCTTATCGAACTTCCAATGCCCGAGAACCTTCGTCGGCACGGACAGCGAGCCGGGAGCGTCAGCGACCGGAGTCTTGGACGTCAACCGCACCGACGAAATCTCCCCCTCGTAACCGATGCCCCCTTCGACGAGCCTGCCGATCGCCAAGTCGCCCGGCTTCGCGGTACCTCCGCCGGCTATCGCTTCATCGGCGACGACGCGATCGTCGACCAGCAGTTGCACCCGAGCCGCTTCATAATGCATCACCAACCGATGCGGCTTGCCGTCGCAGACGTCGACCGACGTTCGCACGTGATCCGGTTTGCGGCCCGGCAGATACACCGTGAACGCGCCGGACTTCGGCATTGTGAACATTTCCCAGTGTCGCGGTGACGCCTTGGTGTCGCAGGCCGCGAGAATGTTGTAATGCGACTTACCGGTAAGCTTGGCTTCGATTTCGACCGCGAGCGGCGGCGTGCGGTATTCCTCACGGCCGGCGATCACATAGCCGACGCCCCGTGCGCTGGGCGCGCTCGATGTCGTCGCCGGTTTCAAGCCCGGCACCGGCGTGCGCGGCGTCGGCCGTTTGCCGGACGACTTGCCGTCGAGTTGCGGCAAGAGCCAATTCAAGCCGTCGAGATTGTCTTGCAGTCGGGCCTCCGCGTCGTCTTGCGTATGTCCAAGAATGCCGACCGGGCCGCGGTAGCCGCTGTCGCGGAGGATGCGAAGCAGTTCGAGATCAAGCGAGCCTTGGCCGAGTTGCAGAATCTTGCGCCCCTGCTGATCGCCGGCCGGATCCATGCCGTTGATGTTGACGCAGAGCAGATGCGGCAGCGTCTTCTTTAGGATCTCGGCGAAGCGGCCGACGTGTGCGTGCCCATGATGCTGGTTGTAGACGATGCCGACGTTCGGAAGCTTGAGTTCTTGAATGATCGCTAGTTGCGTTTCCGGCTCGCCGAACCATCCGCCGTGATTGTAGAGGCCGACCTTCAAATCTTGGGCCGCAGCCGCTTCGGCGATCGGACGAATACGGTTCGCCTCTTGCTCCACGCGGGCCTGAAACTCGGCCGGCGTTTGCGGCATGGCGCCGCCGCCGGAAATCCAAAGCTGCGGATGAATGCGGTGCTTCTGGCAGAGTGCCAAGATGTGCTTCGCTTCGTCGTTCAAACTGCCGGGGAACCACCACGCATCGAGCGAAACGCCGTGTCGTTTGCAAGCTTCGATCTCGGCCTCGAACGTCGGCACATGCTCGGCCCGATAGTCGTAGGCGAAGTGCTTGAAGCCGAGCTTTTCGAGCATCGCGGCGCGTTCTTCCGGCCCCCGCTTCTTAGCGTCGAACGGCACGATGCACCAGGCGACGAGATTATCGCGGCGAAAAACATTGTCGTTTTCCGCCGCCCGGGCGACGGTTGTCGTGAAGTACAACGTGACAAGCGACAGCGCGATGAATGCGATCAGCGACGATGACGCCGTCTGTCTCCCCTCTCCCCTTGCGGGAGAGGGGCCGGGGGTGAGGGGAACGCAACTTACAAGTCTCTTCATCGTCGCTTCTCCGCCGGTTCCGGATAGAGTTCGGCCAGCACCGCGGCTTGGCGTTTCGTGATGTGATCGACCATCGCCTTGCGGGCCCCCGCGGGCCGCCGGGCTTCGATCGCGGCCAGAATCGCGCGATGCTCGGCGATCGCCGCGGCGAGGTTGGCGTCGTTACCGGTGAGTTTGCAGAAACAGCGAACGAGGCGACGGTAGCGGGCAATGTCGTCGCGAAGTCTTCGGTTGCCTGCCGCTTCGGCGACGGCGTCGTGGAATTCGAGATCGAACTCAATGGCGAGCGCGGCCCAGTTCGAAGGCCGACGCTTGCCGCTCAATCGAGCCAGCTTGGAACGAAGTTTCTCGCAAACGTCGGGCGTCATCCGCGTCGCGGCTCTTTCGGCGGCGGCCGCTTCGAGTTGGGTTCGCATCTCGTAGATCTCGACGACGTCTTCACGCCCGAGTCGCACCACGCGCGGCTGCCGATGCGGTTCTTGAAGCACAAGCCCGTCGTGCGTGAGACGCTGCAAGGCTTCGGTGATCGGCGTGCGGCTGACTTGATATCGCTCGGCGAGCGCGACGGCGCTGAGTTCGGAACCGGGCGCAAGTTCGCCGCGGAGAATGGCCGACTGCAGGACGTCGTACGCGGCGTCGGCCAGCGAGGCGCGGGAAATCGCCGGCGATGCGGCGGACATGACGGCGGACATCGTTTAACGAACTCCGGAGAATGCTTGACCCGAGATTCGGCCGAGCGTCTAATACGCATATTCCATGCTGCATGCAGAATGCAGCTTAGCCGGATCGGCATCGCCCCTCAAGCGTTTTTCCCATGCACGAAACCCCTGGCTCGGCGAAGTGCGTCGTCGACGGTCGTCAGCTGGCCTATCAGCGACGCCGACCACCGCCGACGGAACCTGCGTCGGAGGTCGCCTCATTGGCGTTCTTTCACGGCGTTTTGCGGAACGCCGACATTTTCGCGCCCCTCACCGCCCCGCTCGGCACGCGTTACGATTTGTGGCTGCTCGATCATCGCGGCCACGGCAGTAGCGATCGGGCCGAGCGATATTTGGTCGTCGATTTCACGGCCGACGCCGTGCGTTGGCTCCGCGAGTGCGTGGCGCGCCCGGTCGTGCTCTACGGGCATTCGCTCGGGGCGATGGTCGCGGCGGGCGTTGCGGCGCAGTGTCCCGATCTTGTACGCGGCTGCGTTCTGGAAGATCCGCCGTTTCGCACGCTCGGGCCGCACATCGGAGCGACGAATTTTCACAGCTACTTTGCACAAATCACCGAGCTACTAAAGACGCCGTATTCGGTGCCGCAACTCGCCGCCGGCCTAGCCGAGATTCGCATCGTCGACCCGCGCGGTGGTCCGGAGATTCGCTTAGGTGACACCCGCGATCCGGTGTCGCTCCGTTATCAGGCCGCGGCGTTGAACAAGATCGACCCTCGCGTTTTGGAGCCGCTCGTCGGCGGCCAGTGGATGCAGGGTTACGACGAGCCGGCGATCTTCGCCGCGATTCGTTGCCCGGTATTGCTGCTGCAGGCCGACGCCTCGCTAGGCGGAATGCTAGTGAACGAAGACGTCGTCGAGTTTCGCAAGCATGTGGCCGACGTTTCACTCGTGCGCATGCCGGGCGTCGGGCACATGATGCACTGGCACAAGACGCAAGAGATCGCCAACTTGGTGTTCGGGTTCGTCGAATCGCTGCGTTAACTCACCCCCTGTTTAGCCGCATCGCTCGCGATGCGCGTCCATCGCTCTACAACACAAGCCGCACAAGTCGCGAAAACACATGCAAACGGCAACCGGAACTCTGCTCATCCGCAACGGCCAACTCGTCGACGGCAACGGCGGACTGCCCGTTCGCGATGCCGCGGTCGTCGTCGAAGACGGGAGCATTCGCTATGCGGGACCTGCCGCAGCCGCGCCGGTGTTGCCGCCGCAAACGCCTACGATCGACGCCTGCGGCGGCACGATCATGCCGGGCCTGGTCGAAGCGCATTTTCATCCGACGTATTTCAATGTCGCGGCGCTCGAAGATCTCGACATCAAGTACCCCGTGGAGTACGTCACGCTTCTGGCCGCGGCCAACGCTCGCCTAGCGCTGGAGTGCGGCTACACGGCGGCCCGTAGCGGCGGAAGCTTGTTCAATATCGACGTCTGGCTGAAGAAAGCGATTGAAAACGGGATCGCGGCCGGCCCGCGCTTGGCCGCCAGCGGTCGCGAGATCTGCGGCGCCGCCGGCCTGATGGATTGGAATCCCGTCTATCGCAAGATCGGCATGGAAGGTTTGGTGCTCATCGTCAACGGACCCGACGAAGCGCGGGCCGCCGTGCGAAAGCTGGTGAAAGACGGCGTCGAATGGGTGAAGACTTACCCGACGGGGGACGCCGCCGCGCCGGACGCCAACGACCATCACACACTGTGCATGACGTTCGAAGAGATGCACGCCGTCGTGCAAACGGCGCACAACCATGGCTTGAAAGTGACGGGCCATTGTCGGGCGACCGAAGGCATTAAGAACGCACTGCGGGCCGGCTACGACGCGATCGAACACGGAACGTTCATTGACGACGAAGGTTTGGAAATACTGCTCGCACGCGACGTACCGTGTGTGCCCGCGCTCTACTTCGAGCAAATGAGCGTCGAGCGCGGGCCGGAGTTCGGGTTGAGTAAGCGCGTCATTGAAGGACATCAAGAAACGCTCGAAGGCGGAGCAGAAAGCGCGCGGCGGATCTTACGCGCGGGGGGACGGCTCGGCATGGGCGGAGATTACGGATTCGCGTGGAATCCGCACGGCGACTACGCCAAAGAGCTGAGTTTCTTCGTCGAATACGTCGGTCTCACACCGCTGGAAGTGCTGACGTGCGCCACCCGCACGGGGGCGCAGATCATGGGGCGGGGGGATGAGTTCGGCACACTGGAAGCCGGCAAGCTGGCCGATGTCCTCGTGGTCGACGGCGACCCGACGCGCGACATTCGCGTGCTGCAAGATCGGTCGAAGTTCGTCGCCGTGATGCAGGCGGGCGTCGTGAAGGCGGGGCGGGGTTTGCAGCCGGCCGCACGATAGCGAATCGTCGCAAATTCTTTTGTAGTTTGCGAACCTTCTCCGCCGCTTCGGTTCTATTTCCACAGAAACGTCTTGCAGCCGCGAGGGGCTTGACGCTTGCGATATGATTGGAGCACGTGAATGGTTTACTTGTTTAACCAATGAAAGGGGGTGATCAATTGAGTAGTACGATTGCTTGCATGCCGAGCCCAGGGAAGGTCGTAATCGCTCCGGTTGATCGCCAGGAGTGCGGCGCCTAGATCAAAGCGCTTTGATCTAAACAGCGTTTCTTTCGCTGTGCGTCGCTCGGCGACGAACGTAGTAGCGATTCTCGAGTCCGCCTGCGGCTCGGCATCGCAATCCGATAGTGGAAGGCCCTCCGGTGCGTTGCCGGAGGGCCTTCTTTTTTGCGCGGACCACCGGCTCCGCCTGGGCGGCCGCTGCGCCTGCTCGCGCTCCCAGCTCGCCTGAGTGCCTCCCCTATGGAAAATGTTTCATGCGACCGTTGACAGTCTCGCACGAATCGCTAAACTAATCGCTACTGAGACTCAATATCATCAAGAAACGGGCCTCCTGCGGCGGGTTTCCGCCTCTCTGGTCAACGTCTTGAGGTTCCCGCGGCGTGTTTCCGCGGTCGCCCCAATCGACTATTGCCGGGAGTTCCCGTGATGAAAGCTTCTGAAACGTCGACCGGTTCCATTCTCCAGCAGCATGATACGGCCGCCGCCGCGACCCGGACGGCCGATCTGGCTCCGCCGACCGATCCGACTTTGGAAGGCGACGCAGCCGGCGCGTTGCCGACGGCCGTGCGGATGCTGTTGTCGCAAGATCTTTTCGCCGGCTCGCGCGAGGTGTGCATCGCCCACCGCGGCGCCCTCTATCGGCTGCGGATCACCATGCAGAACCGGCTGATTCTGCAGAAGTAATCGCCTCGCTGCGACGGCGACCGTTTAGTCGCGTCTCCCCTTCCCTACCCTGCACCTGCCGAGGAGTTCCAGCGTGTCGGAAGCCCCTGCCGATGAATCATTGTGTCGCGTCGCCGAAGCCTATGCCCGTCGCGATTGGGAAACTTGCAACCAGTTGCTGCGCGACCGGTTTGTTCAAAATCCCGACGATGGCCGCTGCCTGCAATGGTTGGGCCTTGTCTGGCACGCGCAAGGAGCGTTCGCCGCGGCGCGTCGGGCCTTGGAAAGCGCTTCGCTGCTGGTGCCGCTGTGGGTGCCGGCTCAAGTCGCGCTCGCCGAAGCCTATCAACGGTGCGGCCGTCGCGACGACGCGTTGACGATTCTGCGATTCCTTGCCGAGCGCAACGATGTGCCGACGAACCAACTGCCGCGCATCTCCGCGGCGCTTGGCAAGCTCGGCGAGTACGCGTTGGCGCTCGACGTTTGCCGGGAAGCTTCGCTACGTGAGGTCGACGACGACGAGGCCTGCTTCGGGATGGCCTACTTCATGCAGAAGCTCGGCTATCCGACGGAGTGCGTGTTGCCGCTGTTGCGTCGGGCGCTAGCGCTCGAGCCGGAGCGGCCGTTATATCGACTGAGCGTCGGCGTGGTTTGCGCGCGGACCGGCTTACTTGACGAGGCGTACGAGCTACTGTGCGGCGTCGATCCAAGTCGCGTGACGTGCGCAAGTTGCCTGCAAACGATGGCCCGGCTGTTCGAACAGTTTGGCGATGCGACGCGGCACGACGCCGTATTGGCCCGTGCCTTGCAAATGCCTCGAGCCTCCGCACAAGGGAACGCGTTTGAAGCTGCAGCCGTACCGCGAAGACCGCACCGCGGCGAATCGGAGGCCCGCTAACGATGCGCGTTATCGAGCTACTGATCTTGCACTTCGGCATCGCCACTTCGATGGCCGCCGGCTTCGCGCTGTTGCCGCTGTTTTTCGCGGCGGTCATGCGCGTTCTGCGTCGCCCGCCGCGGCCGACCATTTCCACCTACTCCGCGGCGCAGAGACTGGAGCAGCTGCACCTTTTAGCGGCGATCCAAGAGCGTCGCACCTAGCCGCTCAAACGCTCAGACCACGCAATTTCGTCAAGCAGGAAGGAACGACATGGGACACTACACCGGCCCGAAGGCTCGCGTGAATCGCCGCTTGGGAGCCATGATTTTTGAAAGCGCCGGGGCACGTCGGGCCTACGAACGTCGCGACGACAGCATGCCGGGCATGCACCAACGCCGCGGCAAGCTTTCCGACTACGGCAAAGCGATGCTCGAAAAGCAGAAGATCAAATACTTCTACGGCCTCAGCGAGCGCCAACTCCGCCGACTCTACAAGGAAGCGATGCGCCGGCCGGGCAACACGGGCGAGAACCTGTTGTTGATGTGCGAGCTACGGCTCGACAACGTCGTCCGCCGCGGCGGTCTTACGATCACCCGGCCTCAGGCGCGCCAAGGCATCGGGCACGGCCACTTCCTCGTCAACTGGCGCAAGTGCACCGTGGCGTCGCGGCTATTGAAGCCGGGGGAGATGGTGCACGTGAAGGCCCGCGGCCCCTTGCAACAACTCTACGGCACGATCACGCGCGAAGCCGATAATCCGCTGCCGGCGTTCTTGAGCGTCGACGAAGCACGCCTGACGGTGAGCGTGCTGCGCGATCCGCTGCCGGACGAAATCAGCTTGCCGTTGAATGTCGGCGCGGTGATTGAGTTGTTGTCGCGCTAGTCGAACAATCACACGCCGGCGACTCGCAGGAATCTTTGTTTAGCCGTCGAGCTTGCTCGACGCGAATGTGCGCGAACGCGCCGGGCGAGCCCGGCGGCTAAACGCAGAGATTGCCGACGAGCAACTTTATCCCGGCGGCCAGCGCATCGGGCGGCCGCCGAGGAGATGGAAGTGCAAGTGATCGACGGTCTGCCCGCCGTCGTCGCCGCAATTGCAGACCACGCGATAGCCGTCGGTCAGTTGCAGTTCGACGGCCAAGTCGCGAATCACGTTGGTGATATGCACGATGAGCGGCCCGTCTCCTTCGCCGATCTCGGCCCACGATTTGATCGGCTTCTTCGGAATCACCAGCACATGCACCGGGGCCTGCGGCGCGATATCGCGAAACGCCAAACACTGGTCGTCTTCAAAGACGACGTCGGCCGGAATCTCGCGGTCGATGATGCGTTGGAAGATCGTCTTTTGAGCCACGGTGCGAAATCCTGGTTGCAAGAAAGGGCCGAGACTCGATCGACGCGACCGGGGTCGCTAGGTTTGCGTCGTTGCGGCGGACGATGTCGTCGCAGAAAGCTGATCAGCCGGAATGCCCTCGTCGATGAGTAGCACCGGGATACCGTCGAACACCGGATAGACGATCGCGCCGTCGGCCCGCACGAGGCCCCCTTCAAGCGAGCGGGCGACGATCTCGCCTCCCTTGTTTCGCAACGTCCCTGCGGCGACGGCGGCATTGAGCCGCTGGACGAGTGCGGCATCGGCTTCGGCCAGCGACGAACGATCTTCCGGGCAGCGGAGCATCGCGAGAAAATCAGCGGCGAACATCAGGCGCGTAACCCGGTCGTTGAAATCGGCGAGTAAGACCAGCGACCGTTATACCCGGCCCGGTTTCCCCCCGGCAAGGGACGGGGGAATGCCGATGGCGCTCGAAGTGACACAGGGTGGCTGGGTCTGGAGCCGAAGGCGAAGGCCCAGTAACTGGGGCACCGCTACGCTATGCCCCAGCCACCCGCGACGGCGCTGTGCAAACGCTACCCTTGCTGCTGCATCGGGCTGCCGGCCTGCGTCGATTGCAGCCCTTCAGGCTTGGCCGTGCGGCGGCGGCGGCGCGGCACCTTCGTGTTGGTCCACTCTTTCGTGAGCGTCTCGAACACTTCCGGCGTCTCGTAGCGCACGAAGCCTTTGCCGTCGGGGATCGGGCCGATCAACCCTTGAAAGACGGGCAGGCCGCGCAGCGCCAAGTCGGTACTGCAATCGTCGATGCCGACTTGCGTGTGAGACTTCTCCAGCATGTCGATCCGCAGATACTCCTTCGTTTTGATCTCGCCGTCGGTCCCTCGAGTGACGACACGATACACGAACTTATCTTGCGACATCGGCTCACGGCTCCGGGGAAGGGCAGACTTGGGGAAGGCCCGCTGTTAGGCTAAGCAGATATCGTCGAGTTTGTCGGCGTAGTGCATGACAAAGCCGCCGGCCGGCCGATCCGTGCGAGACGCGTGAATCGGCATCGACCGCGCTTCGGCTAGGGTCGCTACAAGCGGTCGGCCGTCGAGTGCGGTGCGACCGCTCGTAACGATCGTTCCGAAGCTGCCGGAGCGACGATCGTACAAACCGCTCGGAGCCTGACCGATGGTTCGCTTGCTTTTCGCTTTTGTGTGCCTCGTCGCCGCAACGCTCGACGCCGCCGAACCCGCCTCGTCGCCCACTCCGTTGACACAACTCGACGGTCGCGACAGCCGCGACCTTGCACTCGAGAACTTCCGGCCGCAGTCGATGCTCCGCGTCCCCGCCCATCATCTGCCGCGGGCCAAGTTTCCCGTGGTCGACGTCCACGTGCATCCGAAAATTCGCCTGCACCATTCGCCTGAAGCGCTCGACGACTTCGTGCGAACGATGGACGCGCAGAACATCGCCCTGTGCGTAAGCCTCGACGGCGGGCTCGGCACGGCCCTCGACGAGCACATCGCCTACCTGTGGCCCAAATATCGCGATCGGTTCGTGATCTTCGCCAACGTCGACTGGCGCGGCGCGGGCACGGCCGACGATCCGGCCTCGTGGGATTGCCAACGTCCCGATTTTGCCCGCC
>JAFLCO010000246.1 GCA_017303535.1 Planctomycetota bacterium | reverse complement strand
CGGACATCGCATCCGTGGTCGTTCCGACGCCCACATAGTACGAGCGAGCCAAGCCGGCGGCGATGCGCACGCCCTGGCCGCGTCGAACCAATCCGTAGTACGCCGCTCCGCGGGCCACGGCCAAGTCAAGTCGGTCGTTCGCCAACACCTGCGGCCGCCAGTTCGGCTCGGTCGGCGTTGAGAACCAGCCGCCGAGTACGCTAAGTAATCGCTCGCGCAACAGCGGTGACTCGAAGAACCCGCCGTTGAACAGCACGACGTCCGGTCGGGCCGGGTCGTGCTTCACGTCGGCCGGCACGTCGTCGGTGGCGACGTGCCGATGAGCGGTCAGAAACTGCGAGAGGTACCGCGTCATCGCGGCGTCGGGGGCGAACGGGAGCCCGAACTCTTGAAAGCCACTGCGGCGCGTTTGCGGACGGTCCGTCAGCGAGGCCGACGGCAAGAAGCCGTCGATGAGCATCTGCTGCGCTTCGGCGGTGTTGAGTTCGAAGCTGCGTGAACCGCCGATCATCCGCGAGCCGCCGCCGGGGAGATTGACCGTAATCGTCGGCGGCGGTGTCGGTCCGAGCAACGTCTCTTTGATTCTTCGGCAACTTCGCAACAGTACGGCCCAGGCCCGCGGCTCGAGCTTGCCGCCGTCGGCCAGCTTCGCTTCGATGAAATGAGCGAGCGCCAAATCGAGATTGTCGCCGCCGAGAATCAGATGCTCGCCGACCGCCACCCGATGAAATTGCACGCGACCGTCGCTGCCTGCCCGAACACGGAGTAAGGAAAAGTCGCTGGTGCCGCCGCCGATATCGCAAATGAGAATCTTCTGCCCTGGCTGCACGGCGCTTTGCCAGTCGTGCGGATGGGCGGCGATCCAGGCATAGAACGCGGCTTGTGGTTCCTCCAGGAGCACGATTCGCTGCAAGCCGGCCTGGCGTGCACTGCGAACCGTCAACTCGCGAGCCACTTCGTCGAACGACGCCGGCAGCGTGACGACGACGTCTTGCTGATCGAGCGGATGCTGCGCAAACCGGTGATTCCAGGCGCGGCGAAAATGATCGAGATAGCGGGCCGCGACGTCGACCGGCGAAAGCTTCGGCACGTCGGCGGCCCCGTGCCACGGCAAAAGTTCCGCCGTGCGATCGACGCCGCTGTGGCACAGCCAACTCTTGGCCGAGGAGATCAAGCGGCCAGGAACCGTTTCGCCGTGATCGCGGGCAAACGTACCCACGCAGTAATCGTGTTCGGCCGTTTCCCACGGTAGCCGCAGTGCGCCCGGCGCAAACTCGCCGGTTGCGGGCGCGTAGTGAAACGAAGGCAACGTATCGCGCGGCTCAACGACGCCCGGCGCGGTGATCTGCGCGATGCCGAGAGTCTGCACCTCCCCGGGCGCGGCTTCGGTGTCGATATACGACAGCGCGGAATTCGTCGTCCCTAGATCGATGCCCACGACGTAGCGGCTCGGCGCGGAGTCGGATTCGGAGCGTGGGGCGGGCATGGGCGACGGGCCGGTTTCTAAGTGTTGTCCCGAACGCTGAACTCAAGCTTCCAGCGACCGGTGCCGTTCACCGAAGCGCACCAAAGCTCGAACACGCCGAGTTCGGTAATGCGAGCCTGAAAGCGAACCGGCACGTAGCCGTAGTCGTCGGCTTCGGCCGTCGCCGGCAGTTCCGTCGCGAGCGTATCCGTCTCGATAATCTCGTCTTCCGACCAGCGCCCGACCAAATCGCCGGGCTTGTCTTCTTTACGGACCGCCGAGCTAAAGAAACGGAATTCCGCGGGCTCGCCCACGACCAGCCCGATCTCGTCGCTGGGAACGTCGACTTCCGTCCCCTCCTCCATACCGAACGGCACCACGCACAAAGCACGTAGCGGACGCGGAGCACCCGGGATGGCCAGCCCGGCCGATTCGATGCCGACGTAATACGATCGGGCCGTGCCGCCGCGAATGCGAATGCCGCCGGCCAGCTTCGACCGCGCGTAGAAGGCGGCGCCGCGGGCTACGCTGCAATCGAGATCGGTATTGGCTTCCAACGCCAAGGCCGAACGCGAACCGGCCGACCAAGACTCCAGTACGTCGAGGACTCGATAGCGCAAGGTTTCGGCCTTGAACACGCCGCCGTTGAACAGCACGTGCAACGGGCGAGCGCCCGCGTTGTTGAATACTCCGTGGGCGCTGAGGAACGCGGCGAGATGGCGAGTGACGGCCGTATCGCTTTCGTACGGTAGCCCAAGTTCGCGGAAGCCGCTGGCCCGTTGCTTGACCGGCTTCGCATCGGAAGAGCACGGCGGGAAGAAACCATCGACGAGCAGTTGCATGACGTCGTCGCGGGCGAGTTCCGTCGAGACGGTGCCGCCGATCAAACGGCTACCGCGGCCCAGCACCGAGATCGGCTGCTTATCCGGGCCACCGTCGGCAAGCAGCGTTTCTTTTGCAGCCCGACAAGAGTGCCAGAGCCCAACCGATTGCCAGGCGTCGAGCTTAACGCCCTGTTTGTCGAAGAGCCCGGCCGCGTGATGGGCGAGGGCCAGGTCCATGTTGTCGCCGCCGACGAGCGTGTGGTTGCCGACGGCCGCCCGTTGCAGAGCTAAGGCCCCCGCTTCGCCGGCGACTTCGATCAGCGTGAAATCCGTAGTACCGCCGCCGATGTCGCAAACGAGCAGCGAATCGCCGACGGAAAGCATCCGCCGCCAGCCGTCGCCGACATCGGCCAACCACGCATAGACTGCAGCTTGCGGTTCTTCGAGCAGAATGAAACTTTCGGGAAATCCAGCGGCCAGCGCCGCTTCGCGAGTCAGTTCGCGAGCCGCGGCATCAAACGAAGCCGGGACCGTCAGCGCGATCGACTGTTCGGCAAACGGCGCGTCGGGAAAGGCGTGATGCCAAGCGGCGACCAGGTGCTCGAGATACCGCCGCGACGCCTCGACGGGCGAAATCTTCGCCACTTCCTCCGGAGCGTTCCACGGCAAGATCGGCTTGCGGCGATCGACGCGCGAGTGCGTGAGCCAGCTTTTGGCCGCAGCGACGGTACGCGTGGCATTTTCGGCGGCCTGCTTCCGCGCCCATTCGCCGACGACGTAATCGCGACCGGTCGCCCACGGCAGATCGTAGCCCGGCTGACCGCGATCGTGGTCGCCCGCTAAGTACACGAACGACGGCAGCAACGGCCGGCTTTCGACCGTGCCGGGGGCCGTGAGTTGCGGGATCGGCAGGACTTGCGGCGCGGCGGCCGTGTCGTCGAGCGGCGCGTAGGATAAGACGGAGTTCGTCGTCCCGAGATCGATTCCCAATGCGTAACGAGCGGCCATCGGCACAGACTTTCTATCCAAGATGCTTCGTACGACTAGGCCGTGCCCGACGCTCGGACTTCTAACTCCATCGGCGCGACAATTTTTTGTGCGGCTTCCGTGCCGTTCCAAGCCGGCAGTTCGCATTTCGTCGCTTGCCACCCATGATGGCGGAGCGTGCCGCGAAACGGCGGCGAGCCGGCGACTTCGCCCGTCAGCTGATAGCGCAGCGGATCGAACCCGGCGGCGACTTCCACGGCCGCGCCTTCGGCGTCTTCCGTCAGCGGGCGAACGGCGAACATCCGTTCGAGCACGGCCGAGCTATCGCGATGCACGTCGCGAGCGGCGGCGCCGATTTGAGCGTCGCTGTAACCGTCGAGCTTTTCTTTCAAAAAGTCAACGAGCCGCGCCTCGCGCTGCAGCGCCGCCAACAGGGTGAGGGCCTCACTTCGGGCCGGCTTCTTGGACGCTTCCGGCTTAGGAGGAGCGGCGATCGCAGGCGGCGGAGCGGCAGTGGTCGGCTTACTCGGACCACCGGCGAGCACCTCGTCGATCTGATGGGCGATGTCGGCGTTTCCCAGTGCGCGGAAGAACGCTCTAAACGCCGTGCCGATACGTCCCACGACCGCTCCTTTGCTGCACACCGGCTACTGCAATATTTGAAACTCAAAGCTTGGCGGGCGGCGTAAAGCCCTGCCGTTTTGAGAGTTGCGCAATGCGCCGCCGTCGCATTTTCGTCAAAGTCGGGTGACGACGGGGAGCACGGACTTCGGCCCCCTCGGCTCGTCGGCGGCAAGCGGAGGTTGCGCGGCGATGCCTTTTGCAGCTTCGATCAATTCGCGTGTTGGTGTCGCGCCGACGTTTGAAATGCCGCCGTCTTCAGCGTGCTCGAAAAGTTCGGCGGCCCGGCGGGCGTGCGAGACTACGCCGGTCGGAATGCCTTCCAGAACTTTCACTCCCGCGGCCGCGAGCTTGATCAGGCCTTTGAGCAGGTCGGCCGTCGGGCCCGTGCGACCGACCGCATGCCAGAGCGCCTCCCAAACCTCATGCGCCTCCCAATAGTACCCGGCGTGGAATAAGTCGACCGCGTAACGAAAGTCGCGAGAGTGCTCCAGCTTCGCGGGATCGAACTCCTCAAGAGGCTCGTCCGTGCGGCCATACGCATGACCGCGCGGGTCGCTTTTCGGATGCGGCGTTCGGCCGGGAACGTACGTGTACGGCGGCAACTCTAGCGACGGCTCGTACCGCTCGGCGGTCATGACTTGCCGCCGCGAAGGTTTCGCCAAAACGTGGGCGCGTACCCCACGGCCACGCCCATCGCCAAGCCGACGCCGTGGCACCAGTTGGCCATGCGAATGACGTCCGGGGCGATGACGCCGAGCAGAAATCCGGCGATCAAGATCACGACGGTCAACGGCTGCAGGAAGAAGCCGGCCCACGGCTCATAGAGCGTCTTCATCCAGATATAACCGAAGAGGCCAAACGCCACGCCTGACATCCCGCCGAAATTCGGGCCTGCGAAATAGTATTGGGCCAAATTGCCCGGGATCGCAAAGAGCAGCACCATGGGCAACATCCGCTTCCAGCCGCGTAGGAGTTCGATCTGCGTGCCGAAGTCGATCAGGCAAAGCATATTGAAAATTAGATGCACCGGGCCGAAGTGCAGCAGGATCGGCGTAACAAGGCGCCATACTTCGCCGTGGCGGATTTCCGGCAGTCCGAGCAGATATCGAGAATCCTCCGGCCGAATCGCGGTGATCCGCAACTCGTTAAGCACGGATTGATTCGGATTGTCGCTCGTGAGCAAGAACGCCACGCCGCACATCGTCAGCAGGGCCATCGTCAGCGGACGTTTGCCGCTGGACGAAATGACGCTGGGGCGCGGCACGCTCAGCGTGTTGCGCCGCGCGGCCAGTTCTTTCTCTAAACGTTGCGTACGGATCGCTTCGGCGGCTTTCACCGCATCGCGATACTTTGGCGCTTGTGGCGCGGCTTGAAACTCCGCGAGTTCGTCCCGTCCGCGCTGCAGTTGGTCTTCGTCGAAGATCCACAGATCCCAATTCGCCGCGTTGCGCTCCGCGCGGGCCGTTATGCCGAGCGTCAACAAATAGTCGATGAACGTCGCGGCGTCGTGCTGATTGGCGATCGATCCGGCAAGGCGCATGTCTGGCTCTGCGTGAGGCGGGAAACTTGGTGCGGCGTGATACTAAGCACGATCGCGGCTACGCCCGATCGGGCCGCACGTCGAACTCCTGAGCCACCAACGGCGGCAACGTGTCGTCGAGCGCATCCTGCCAGGCCGGCGGGAACAATGCGTAATCGTGCTGTAATCTTCGGCACGACAGCCGAGAATTCAAGGGGCGACGGGCCGGCGTCGGAAACGCCGACGTCGGAATCGGGTCGATCGATGCGACTTTCAGTTCCATTCCCAAACTGCGGGCACGCTCGACGATCGATTGCGTGAAGCCGTGCCAGGTCGTTACGCCGGCACAACACAGGTGGTAGATGCCGCCGCGATCTCTCATGAGTTTGCCAAAATCACCGCGTGCTTGCGCGAGCATTTGCGAGGTGACGTCGGCGATGACGCGGGCCGAACTCGGCGCGCCGTGCTGGTCGGCGACGATGCGAAGTTGCTCGCGATCGCGGGCTAGCGTGAGAATTTTCTTCACGAAGTTCGCGCCGTGAACGCCGTAAACCCACGAGGTGCGCAGCAGCAAGTACGATCCGCCGGCCTCGGCCACGGCCCGCTCTCCGGCAAGTTTCGAAGTGCCGTAAACACCGAGCGGCCCGACTGCGTCGGTTTCGCTCCAAGGCGAGTCGCCGGAGCCGTCGAAGACGTAGTCGGTGGAGTAATGCACGACCGCCGCGCCGATGTCGTTGGCGGCCGTTTGAATAGCACCCGGCGCCGTCCCGTTGATCGCCAGTGCGAGGTCCGGCTCCTTCTCGGCTTGGTCGACCAGCGTGTAAGCCGCCGCGTTGACGATGAGCCGAGGCCGTACTTCACGAATGGTGCGAGCGACCGCGGCCGCGTCGGTCAGATCTATCGCTAGTTCGCCGGCCGCCGGCTTTCGGGCGGTGCAGACGATGTCGCCCAACGGGCGCAAGCTCCGCCGCAACTCGTAGCCGACCTGCCCTTGTGAGCCGATCAGCAGAATTCGCGGGCCGGCCGACATCGACGTCTCACCCGAGTTTGACGTGGTTTCCATGCCGGCGATTCTGGCAAAATCGCCCCGTAACGACTAGCTCAGCTTGGCGACCGCGGCAGGTTGCAGTAAGAAAGGCCGCATGAATCGCAAGCGTTACGTGCTGCTCGACCGCGACGGCACGATGATCGTCGAAAGAGAGTACTTGGCCGATCCGGCCGGCGTTGCGCTGTTGGCCGGCGCGGCGGAAGGAATGCGATTGCTCCAAGCGGCCGGCTTCGGCTTGGTCGTCATTACCAATCAGTCGGGCATCGGACGCGGCTACTTCGACGAAGCCGCGTTAACTGCCGTACATGAGCGACTACGCGAACTGCTAGCGGCCGAAGACGTTTCGATCGACGGCATCTACTTCTGCCCGCACGTCGAGCGCGAGCAATGCCTTTGCCGAAAGCCGCGTACCGGATTGGTCGAGCAAGCCGCGCACGACTTCCACTTCGATCCGAAGCAATCTTACGTCGTCGGCGACAAAGCGATCGACGTCGAACTTGGCCAAGCGATCGGCGCCGTGAGCTTGCTCGTTCGCACCGGCTACGGCGCCGAGCACGAGCGCAAACAAACATGCCGTCCGGACTTCATCGTCGACGACCTGCGGGCCGCCGCCGAGACGATCATCGCCGACGTACAACTTCGCTAAGAATCGGTCCGGCGAAGCGCCTCTTGGATCAATTCGCCGAGGTTCGGCAGCGCCCGAAGGTCGTCGGCCACGCGCGGGTGGGCAAACAACCGAACCTTCTTGACGTAATCGTCGAACTGTTCGACCGCCAGCGATCGGCACACCGGCGAAACGTCGCTCAGTCGGCGGTAGACGTTCTCTTTCAGGTAGTGAACGTCGACGTTGAACTGAATTTCACACTGCGGCGGCGGGGCGTCGAAGAGAATCTCGTGCGGCGCAACAAGCCTGCCGACCGCCGGTCCGACGACCGTCGCAAATTGTTCGGAAAACGTCGTTAGCCAAGAGTACGGTCGGCGAGCCAGCTGCAAATAGACGTCGCGGTGCTCGAAGTAACTATACTGCTCGACGCGCTTGTACAAACGCCGCGTCGGACCGAACAATCCTTCGAGCAGATCCCGGGCCGGATGAGCTTCCGATTGCCGGAGCATCTCGGCGATCCAGGCCGACTCGGTCAGCCGAAAGAGCGCATCGAGGTCAAGCGAGCGATAGAGCAGATAAAACGCACGCTGCAACATTGCCGTGGCCGCGCGCACCGCGTGATGCCAATAGACCTCGCTGAACATCACATAGCGTGCGAACACCATCATCTCGGCCGCGGTCTTCCCCTTCTCCGTGATGGCCAGACCGTCGCCGGCTTCGTTCAGGCACAGGCCGCCGATCAACCGGCTTTGGTCGAAGTTGCGACCGTACGGAACGCCCGCGTGAAGGCTGTCGCGAAACAAGTAGTCGATCTTGTCGATATCGATCGGCCCGGAAAGCATGGTCGCTAAGATGCGCGATTTCGGCGTCCGCGGTTTTTCGGAAAGCAACGCGACGACGTCGCGCGGTTGCAGGCCCCAATCCTCACGAAGCGTGTCGGCGATCTCGCCTTCCAGCATGAAGCTATTGGCGAAGAGTTCGTGGTCGGGCACTTCGGGTAGCCGCATATCTTCGATCGGGTGGCAAAACGGCCAATGCCCCAGATCGTGCAAAAGAGCGGCCGCCAGAAACAATTCCGCATCGGCAGGCTTAATCGCCGCGGCAAATCGCTCGTCGTGCGAAAGCCGATTGAGGAAATGCAGCGCATTGCGGTATACGCCGAGCGAATGCTCGAATCGCGAATGATGGGCCGCCGGGTAAACGAGCGACACGAGCCCGAGTTGGCTGATATGTGCGAGCCGCCGAAATTCGGCGGTGTCGACGATCTGCCGCACGCGCGGCGTCAGCGGAACGTCGATCTCCGGCGGAATACGAATCACCGCCCCGGACGCCGATAGAGCCTGCAATTCCGGAATGTCGCGCAGCGTCTTCATGGCGGGTTACGAACCCGTCGCGGTGGCGCGAGGTGCCGTAGCGCGTGCTTTCTCGGCTTCGATTTTCTTCGCGGCATCGTTAAGCGGCCGGCCGGAATCGTCGTAGAGCGGGAACTGCGCGCCGGACGTAAATTCCGACTTCGGTTGCAGCGTGCTCGGTTCGTCGTACCACGGCATCGTTAGTCCGGCGGTCATACCGAGCAAGAGCGTGACCAACGCGAAGAATAAGGAGTGCGTCGCGGCCGACGTCGCATCCAATTCGAAGCAGTAGTAGGCCGTCACGAAGCCTACGATAAAAAACGGCGGAGCCAGCACGAGCCACATGTACCAGGCTGAAGTGTAGTCGGCCGGGATGACGCCGTAGACGCCCCACAGCAGCAGGTACACGAACACGCAGATCGCCGTGCGAATGAGCAGCGACTTGCCGCTGTAAGGTTCCAGTTCGTCGTCGCGCAAGACTTGATAGCCGGCCCAAGCGATCGGCATAGCGACGAGCAACAAGCCGACGCCGCGCAGGATGTAGGCCATGAGCATCGCCGAATTGTACGGTTCCGTAAACTCCGGCAGCCGTTGCTGCTCTTGCGTCAACGGATACGGCGACATGACGACGGGCCGCGCGAAGTACGCGGCCACGAATAGCCCGATGATCGCCACGACGATGACGCCGCTGACGACCGGCGACAGCTTCAGATCGGTCCGCGTGATCGGCTTCAGGTTCGGCCGGCCGGTTTTCGATTTGCCAGGCGGACCGGAGCCTGGGCGAACATCCTCCGGCTCGCCGATCTTCACCTCTTCCGTCTTCTTGACCTGATCTGCCTTCGGAATGGTGATCACGGTCTTGCACTTCGGGCACGGCCCCTGTTTGCCGGCGAATTTATCGCTGACGTTGAAGGAGGCTTTACAGCCCGGGCAAACGACCGGAATGGGCATGCTAGACGGCTCGACGACGAAGGGGCGCAAGCGAGAAGAACCGTTAGTGTCGATATCGAAACGGCGAAAGTCAAGCCGCGCCGAAGTCCCGGCGCGGCGGGAATTCGTTGTTTGCCGCGTGCGTAGGAGTTAGCATACGAGAACACATCCGCGACTCTCACCTCGCCGCACGCGCACCGATGCCCATCACGATTCTTTGTCCGAACGGACACAAACTCACCTGCCCGGATTCGCTGGCCGGAAAGGCCGGCAAATGCCCGCACTGCCAAGCGAAGTTTCGCATTCCCGAAAAGTCGGGCGGACTACAAATCGGACCG
>JAFLCO010000245.1 GCA_017303535.1 Planctomycetota bacterium | reverse complement strand
TCGCTCAGTACGTCGAGCAACATCACGGCCAAAGTCGTCACGCCGCTGAGACGGGCCGTGTAGCGGGCTGCGACGGCGTCGAACCAGCCGCAGCGCCGCGGGCGGCGCGTGACCGTACCGTATTCGTTCCCCAAGTCGCGCAGGTGCTGGCCGATGTCGTTGTCTTGCTCGGTCGGGAACGGCCCGCCGCCGACGCGAGTGCCGTACGCCTTCACGACGCCGATGATTCGCTTGTAAAAGCTCGCCGGTACGCCGCTCCCCGCGGAAATGCCCGCTCCGGAGCTGTTGCTGCTGGTGACGAAGGGGTACGTGCCGTGATCGACGTCGAGCAGTGCGCCCTGAGCCCCTTCGAAGAGCATCCGCTTGTCAGCATCGGCCGCGTCGAGCAGAAACGACGTCGTATCGCCGACGAACGGCTTCAAGCGCTCGCCGTAGCCGAGGTACTCGGCGACGATTTTATCGGCGTCGAGCTTCGGAGCATCGCCGCCGGGGGCGATCATTTGCAGGAATTCGTTCTTTTGCGCCGCGACCTTCTTTACCTTCTCGGAGAAGCCGGGGCGGAACAAGTCGCCGAGGCGGAAGGCTTGGTTACGGCCGACCTTGTCGCGGTAGCAAGGGCCGATGCCGCGCTGTGTCGTGCCGATCGCTTCGCCGCCGGCGCTCGTACGGGCCTCCGTAAGCCGGTCTTCTTCCAGGTGCCAGGGGAAGATGACGTGAGCCCGATCGCTGATCATCAGGTTCGTATCGATGCGGACGTTGCGGCCGAGCAGACCGTCAATTTCGGCAAGAATCGCCGGCGGGTTCAGCACGACGCCGCCGCTGATGACGTTCTGAATGTTCGGATTGAGGATGCCGCTGGGAATGAGCGAGAGTTTGTAAGTCTGCCCGCCGGTGACGACGGTATGGCCGGCGTTGGCCCCGCCTTGATAGCGGACGACCATGTCGTGGTTTTCGGTGAGCAGGTCGACGATCTTTCCCTTGGCCTCGTCACCCCACTGCAAACCGATCACGCAAGTACCGGGCACGGCAAACTCTCACTGCTGAAAGAAACGGCGAAAACCAAACACACTAGTTTAGGCGAGGGGAGAAAATGCCACAAGGATGCGGGAAATGCCTCAGCGGGCGTCTAGAAAGCGCCTTTAGCGTCTCGGCAGAACACAGCTTAACGCCATTGGCTACGATACCCGCATGAGTTTTAAACGATCTTCCGATCCCGGGCCTGAGAATTCGCGCTGGCGGACAATGCATGTTGGTGTGTTGCTCGAATGCGGCATCCCTGATGAGGTTGCGGGATCAGATGGTCGCTGGCGCTATCTTTTGTTGCACGGTTACGATTACCAAAGCGATTGGTCCGTGTCTTGGATTACAACGGCTCAGGCACGTCGATTGCTAGACATTTTGGAGCGAGATTTGTCGTCAACTTCTGCGTATGAACTCGTCCGAGAGCTTAGAACGAGATCGACCGCGAACTAGTGGCCCCTAAGAGTTGGGCGAAACAGTTTTGCAGAAGACACAGATCGCCAGACTAGCCGTTTGGGAACTGTCGGCAGTACTCATACAGCGCCATGCTCGTGGCCGTGCCGACGTTCAGGGCGTACGGGAGGCCGTACATCGGGATCTCGACGACGTCGTGGACGAGGCGGAGCGATTCTTCGTCGATGCCCGAGCGTTCGTTGCCGACCACGAGCGCCGTCCTACGCTCAAAGCGAAAATCGAAGATCGACCGCGAGTTCGTCGTTTGCTCGAGCGCGACGAGTCGGTAGCCGTCGGTGCGCAGGTCGCGTAAGACGGGAGCCAGCGTGCGGTGGACGGCGATCTCGAGGCCCGGCTCGTCGCCGTCGGCGATCGCGGCGCCGCCTTCTTCGACGTCTCCCTCATAAACGCTGTTGCGGGCAATCTTCTGAATGACCTTCGCGGCCCCGCAGGCAATCAGCTTGCGTACGCCCATACATCCGGCGGCGCGGGCGATGCGCGAGAGATTGACGTTGCTCCTCAGCGGCGCGCAGGCGATCACCAGTTCACGCGGCCGCTCCAGCGACACCAACGGCTTATGACGAAGCTGCTCAAACGACACGACGGGGAATCACTCGTTAGATGCTGGGTGCCTGGGGCATAGCGCAGCGGTGCCCCAGTAAATCCGCATTTAAACTGGGGCACCACTTCGTTTTGCCCCAGCCACCCAGGCATCATAGCAGCCAGAAACTAACCGCGTTGCGGCGAATAACTCAGCACGTAGTCTTCAAAGCGGATCCGGCGTTTGTCGGCCGGCGTGCCGTCGAACACGAGATCCAGCACCTGCTGAAAGCGCTGCGGCACCAGCCGGTAGAAGTTGTGCTTTCCTTCGCGGCGCAGTTCGATGATTTCCGCCGTCTTGAGCAGGGCCAAATGATGGCTGACCGCCGGTTGGCTTTGGCCGAGCATTTCGCAGAGGGCCCGCACGTGCAACTCGGGCGTGCGCGTGAGGAACAGCAAAATATGCATCCGGGTCTCGTCGGAAAGTAGTTTGAAGACTTTCACGAGATCCTTGACCATCGCCTCCGGCACGTCGGGCACCGAAACGCCGGCGACGGCCGAGGAATCCGAATCTTTTGCTTCGCGAGGGTTCATAGTGCTGATCATGGCATCCTTCTTGCCGACGGGCATGCGTGAACGAGAACGACGTGATTCACGAAACCATCTGCCAAACCATCCGCGGGAAGTAAGCGGAGTCGCCGGCTTCGGGCATCTGTCGCGTCGACCACGGTCGATGTGTTCGGTCGTGCGCAACCTAAGGCGTTGCCAAGCTTCTCCAAACTTTCAAGCGATGGGATGTTCGAGCCGAGCGGTCGACGATTCATTTCCGCGACGAACGTCGCATAAGACAGGCAAAAGGAAACGAATCGGCAGCGACCGCTGCAACGTGCTACTCCGGGCATTCTAACAACGCGACGGACCGATCAAAGCGAGAACGTCGGGAATTCTATACGATTTCGCTCGCCGCTCGGTGGAGTGGATTCAGTGGCCGAGCAATCGGCGAATTCGCCGGCTCGCGGCGGCAGCGGCAACGATAGGAGTGGGTGGCATCGTCGTAGCCAAATCATTATGTTGGCGCGAGTTGCGTGTTGCCGCCGCTTCGCAAACCCCGCCGGTTTCGCATGCCCGCCGCCGTCAGAAAGTTCCTGCCGTGGCTATTTCCGGCCGCTCTGGTCGGTGCCGCGGCGTGGGCACTTTCCATCGGTACGCTGCCGCCGGCGGAATTCACCTTTTGCAACGCCACGGAAATCAAGTCCGTCGATCCGCACCGCATCAACGGGCAGCCGGAAGGGCGAATCGTCGAGGCCCTGTTTGAACCGCTGCTCCGCCGGCACCCGGAAACCTTGCAACCGATTCCCGGGATGGCCGAGCGGTGGGAAGTTTCGCAGGACCTGAAGACCTACACATTCCACATTCGCCGCGACGCGCTCTGGAGCGACGACACGCCGCTCACGGCCGAAGACTTTTACTATTCTTTCCGCCGGTTCTTACTCCCGGCCACGGGCGGAGAGTACACGACGCTGTTCTTCGCCGTGAAGAACTCCGAGAAGTATACGAAGCGGTTACTCAAGGAAGGCGATCCGGTCGAAGTGGAACTGCCGAAGCCGGCGCGCTCGGTCGACGGCATCCGCGGCGAGATTCTCACCGGTAAACTGCTCAAGATCGAAGGTAAGGAACCCGAAGCCGACGAACAAGGCGCGTCGTCCGACGATCGCCGGGTGTTCGTCGTCGAGATCGACGGCCGATCGCGGCGGTTTACGACGTCTTCGGACGTGAGCGGTGCGGAACTTTGCCAAACGGTGCTCTTCGACTTTCGCGAAGTCGGCGTAAGACTAGTCGACCGGCACACGCTGCAATTGGTGCTGGAGAACCCGACGCCGTATTTTTTGGACGTCGTGTCGTTTTATCCGCTCGCACCGGTGCAGCGTGCTTGCGTCGAGCGGCACGGCTATCCGAATTGGACGAAGCCGGAGAACATCGTCAGCAACGGCGCGTACCGGTTGCAGTTTCGCCGCATTCGCGATCGGATTCGCTTGGTGAAGAGCGACACCTATTGGAACCGCGCGAATGTGAAGCTCAACACGATCGACGCCTTGGCGGCCGAGAACATCACGACGATGCTCAACTTGTACCTGACCGGCAAGGCCGATTGGGTGACCGATTTGCCGCCGTCGGTAAAGCCGGAACTGCGCCGCACTCGGCCGAAAGAATATGACCCGACGCCGCAGCTTTCCGTGTATTTCTATCGGGTAAACGTGACGCGCAAGCCGCTCGACGACGTGCGCGTGCGGCGTGCGCTGTCGATGGCCTTGAACCGCAAAGAGATCATCGAGGCCGGACCTCGGGCCGGCGAAGTCCCGGCGCTCAGCTTGGTGCCGGAAGGCATCGCCGGCTACACGCCCGCCAACGGCGACGCGGAAAACATTGCCGAGGCCAAACGCTTACTCGCGGAAGCGGGCTATGCCGAGGGGCGCGGCTTTCCGCGCATCGAAATTCTTTACAACTCGCACGACGTGCATCGGGCCATCGCCGAAGTGATTCAAAGCCAGTGGAAACGCCATCTGGGAATCACCGTGGGGCTCGTGAATCAGGAATGGGGCGTCTTCAACAGCACCACGCGGAAACTGGAGTATGACGTATCCCGGGCCGGCTGGATCGGCGATTACAACGACCCGACGACGTTTCTCGATCTGCTCATTTCCAATAACGAAAACAATCAGACCGGCTGGAAAGACGCGAAGTACGACGAACTGATGACGGCCGCCTCGCGCGAGATTGATCCGGCCAAGCGATTTCAACTGTTGCACGACGCCGAGCAGCGGCTGGTCGAGCAGTTGCCGGTGATTCCGATGTATCACTACGTGTCGAAAGAAATGGTTCGCACGTATGTGAAGGGGCTCTACTCGAACATTCGCGAAGAGCACCCGCTGTGGGCCGTGTCGATCGATCCTGAGGAAAAGGCCCGGGTGTTTGCCGCCGAGGGCCTGCGGTGATTTCCTTCCTCATTAAGCGACTGCTTTGGACTGCCGCGACGATGTGGGTGGTGTTCACCGCCACGTTCTTCCTTATGCGCGCCGTGCCGGGCGGGCCGTTTGACGGCGAGCGCAAGCTCGATCCCGAGATTAAACGCAACATTGAAGCCCGCTACGGAACGAACGACGATCTCGACGTTCAGTACTTCCGCGAACTCGGGCGGGCCGTCCGTGGCGACTTGGGCCCCAGCTACAAACTGGCGGATTTCACGGTCAATGAGATCATCGCCCAAGGGTTTCCGATCTCGGCGTCGCTCGGAACGTTGGCCCTCTGCTTTGCGCTGGGCCTCGGCATTCCGACCGGCATCCTCGCGGCCGTGTGGCGCGGGCGGGGGCTCGACTACGGGCCGATGACCGTCGCGACGATCGGCATGGCCTTGCCGGAGTTCTTCGTTGCGCCGTTGGCCGTGATTCTTTTCGTGTTCCTCTGGCCGCTGTTTCCCGCCGCCGGGTGGGGCTCTTGGGATCAACTCATTCTGCCGAGCGTCTGCCTGGGCTTGCCGTTTGCCGCGTACATCGCCCGGCTCACCCGCACCGGAATGCTCGAGGTGCTGTCGCAAGACTACATTCGCACGGCTTACGCCAAGGGACTGACGCCGACCGACGTCGTGCTGCGACATGCCGTAAAGGGGGCGTTGCTGCCGGTCGTGTCCTTTCTCGGACCGGCAACCGCGGGCATTCTCACGGGATCGCTCATTGAAGAATCGATCTTCGCCATCCCGGGCTTGGGGATCCACTTCGTGCAATCGGCTCAGCAACGCGACTACACGCTCGCGATGGGCCTGGTGTTGCTTTACTTCCTGCTGCTGTCGGTGATGAACCTCGTCGTCGATCTGCTGTACAAATTGCTCGACCCGCGAGTAAAGATCGACTCATGACGACGGCCGTGATCGACGAGACCGAAGCGGCGCGCCGGGAGCGGCTCTGGGAGGAGTCGCGCCGTGTGCAGGGCGTCTCTCTCGGGCAGGACGCCTGGCGACGGTTCCGGCGCGACCGTGTGTCGATGCTGTCGCTCGTGTTTCTGCTCGGCATGGGAATTTTGGCGATCGCCACGCCGCTCTTGCCGCTGCAATCGCCGCGGCTCGTGAAGGTCGACCAGAAATTTCAGCCGATGAAGTTTCGACCCCTGTTCGCGCCGACGGCCGCCTGGCTCGACGACGCCGGCAAGATCAACGAAGCGAAGCTCGATGAATGCTTCGGCGAATTGAATGTGGTGAACGACTCACTTATCAAACTCAGGGCGGCGATTTTCGGCCGCTGGGAAGTGACGAGTTGGCTCGGCACTGATCATCTCGGCCGCGATCAATTGGCCCGGCTGTTTTGGGGCGCGAGAGTTTCGCTCCTCGTAGGCGTCGTCGCGGGACTGGTTTCGCTGGTGATCGGAGTGTCGTACGGCGCCACCTCGGGCTACATCGGCGGCTGGGTCGATTCCGCGATGATGCGCGTGATTGACGTCATGTACTCCGTGCCGTTTATCTTCATCGTGATCTTTCTGATCACGGTGCTGAGCGAGGAGTCGATCAAGAAATGGCTTTTGGAGCATGGCATCGATCGGATCGTCATCTTTTACGTCGTCGTCGGCGCCATTTACTGGCTGACGATGGCCCGCGTCGTCAGGGGGCAGGTGCTTTCGCTGAAGCAGCAGCAGTTCATCGAGGCGGCCCGCACGGTCGGCTGCAGCCGAGCACGAATCATCTTCGTGCACCTGGTGCCGAACTTGCTCAGCATCATCATCGTGTATCTCACGCTCACCATTCCGCGGGTAATGTTGTTCGAATCGTTTCTCTCGTTCTTGGGGTTGGGCGTCGAACCGCCGGACGTTTCCTGGGGGCTGTTGGCCAACGAAGGGGCGAAAAACATCACGCCGATCGGCATCGTGTGGTGGCTGATTGTCGGGCCGGGGCTCGCGCTCGGATTGACCTGTGCCGCATTGAATCGGCTTGGTGACGGCTTGCGTGATGCACTGGACCCAAGATTGAAGAACCGCTGATGGCGAATCCGCTGCTCCAAGTCGAGAACCTGACCGTCGAGTTTCGCACCGACGACGGGGTGGTGCGCGCCGTGAACGATGTTTCGTTTCACGTCGAGGCCGGCGAAACGCTCGGCGTGGCCGGGGAAAGCGGTTCGGGCAAGAGCGTCACCAACTTAGCGATGCTGCGGCTCATCCCAACACCGCCGGGCCGCATCGTCGGCGGCCGTGCGCTCTTCAAAGGCGAAGACTTGCTGACGATGACCAGCGAGCGGCTGCGGAAGATTCGCGGCCGTCACATCGCCATGATCTTTCAAGATCCGATGACGTCGCTCAACCCGCTGATGACCGTGGCGGATCAGCTCACGGAAGTCACGCGACTGCATTTGGGACACACGGCGAAGCAGGCCCGTGATCACGCCGTGACGATGCTCGAGCGCGTCGGCATTCCGGCGGCCGCGCGGCGTGTGAACGACTACCCCCATCAGTTCTCCGGCGGGATGCGGCAGCGGGTCATGATTGCGATGGCCCTGTCGTGCAAGCCCGAGGTGCTGATCGCCGACGAACCGACGACGGCGCTCGACGTCACCATTCAGGCTCAAATCTTAGAGCTGATTCGCGAACTGCAAGAGCAGCAAGGGACCGCGGTGATTTTGATCACACACGATCTCGGCGTGATGGCCAACAGTTGCCGCCGCGTGGCCGTGATGTACGCAGGACGGATCGTCGAAGAAGCTCCGGTCGACGCGCTGTTCTATCATCCGCGGCATCCGTACACCCTGGGGCTGTTGAACTCCCGTCCGAAGTTGGAGGCCGACGGTTCCAGTAAGTTGCAACCGATCGCCGGGCAGCCGCCGAACTTAGCCGATCTGCCCGCGGGCTGTGCGTTTCATCCCCGTTGCCCGTTCGCGATCGAACGCTGTCGCACGGAGCGACCGTTATTGAGGCCTGCACCGACGGGCAACCTGTTCGCTTGCCATGTCGACGTGACCACGGCCGTGCCGCACCTGCCGCAAGCCGCCGAGGTGCGAACATGAGCGGCACCGTCGCCTCGCCAAATCTCGGCTCATCCTCCTCGACGACCGCCGCGCCGCTGCTCGAGGTGCGCGATCTCAAGGTGCATTTTCCGTTCAAGCGGGGCACGTTTCTCAAACCGGAGCGAGGTTTCGTACGCGCCGTCGACGGCGTGAGTTTCACGTTGCGCGAGGGAGAAACTCTTGGGCTCGTCGGCGAAAGCGGCTGCGGCAAAAGCACCACGGCCCGGGCTTGCCTCAACCTCGTGAAGCCGACCAGCGGCGAGGTATTGTTCCAAGGCCGACCGATCCATGGGCTCGGCGATCGCGAAATGCTGCCGTTGCGTAGTGAGATGCAGATGATCTTTCAGGATCCGTTTGCATCGCTCAATCCGCGTATGACGGTCGGCAAGATCGTCGGCGAGCCGCTGTCGATTTTCTTCGGCGGCAGTTCGCGCCGCGATCGCGAACTCGAAGTCATGCGGCTGTTGGAACTTGTCGGGCTCAACCCGCGGTTCCTTAATCGCTACCCCCACGAGTTCTCCGGCGGCCAGCGGCAACGGATCGGCATCGCCCGGGCCTTGGCCGTACGGCCGAAGCTGATCTTTTGTGATGAGCCCGTCTCGGCGCTCGACGTGTCGATTCAAGCGCAGGTCGTGAACTTGCTGGAAGACCTGCAGCAAAAGCTCGGGCTGGCTTACGTCTTTATCGCCCACGACTTGGCCGTTGTACGGCACATTTGCGATAGAGTGGGCGTGATGTATTTGGGGCGGATCGTCGAACTCGGCACGGCCGAAGATATCTACGGCGATCCGCGACATCCTTATACGCAGGCCTTGTTGTCGGCGGTGCCCGAAGCTGATCCGGCGGCCGAACGGCGACGCAAGCGCATCGTGCTCAAAGGAGAAGTGCCGTCGCCGGACAAGCAATACCCCGGCTGCCCATTTGCAGACCGTTGTCCGATCGTGCAGGATGTTTGCAAGCAGTCGCCGCCGCCGCTGGTGCAGATCGAAAACGCAGCAGCCAGACACGCGGCGGCTTGCTTCTTCGCGCGCGACAACAAGACGGTGCGTCTACTGTAAGGGGTACACTCCGTGTACCTAGTACACTATGGCCCAGAAGGTTGCGACGCCGCCAAGCTCACCGACCGCTGCGAGCTGTAAGCGTCGATCGTCACGGCCATGACGCGGCCCGCCTCGTCCCGGCCGACGATGCTCACGAGGTCACCGACACCGAGCATCATCGCTTCGCTCGGCTTGCCGTCGCGCGTCACTTTGCAGTCGGTGCCGATCAGGAACGTGACGTTCTCGCCTTGCTTGTCGACGATCGAGACGGCCGACTTGCTCGCGGCCGTGATTCGTCCTTCAAACATGTCACTCGACGGCGCAAGCGCCGCGTTGATTCGTAGGGCCCCCGAGGCCGCCAAACAGCAAATGGCGATGAGTCGTTGCATGGTCGCGCTCCTGAAACACGTGTGCGGCACGGCAAGTCGGTTGTCCGTATTGCAAACGGTATTCCGGGAGACGGCGGCGGATTTCCCCTGACGAAAGTTCTCGATCCTGGACCTTAGGCGGGCGACGCCACAATCAAACAGGGGCGCAACAAACGGCCGGAGCGAACGAAAGTCGCTCAACGGAAGTCGTCAACGCGCGGCCGTAATGCCCCACCGGTCGGTCGCAAATTATTCCGAATCTTCGGCGTGCGGTAGGTA
>JAFLCO010000244.1 GCA_017303535.1 Planctomycetota bacterium | reverse complement strand
AAGCTGCTCGACAAGATCGTGCTCAAGCGATTGCTCAAGGCGCGCGGCGTGTACGGTTTCTGGCCGGCGGCGAGCGACGGCGACGACGTGATCATCTACACCGACGACTCACGATCCGCTGAGCTTTGTCGGTTTCACACGCTGCGGCAACAGTGGGAGCGGAAAGGCCAGGCGCACTTCACGGCCTTGGCCGATTTCGTGGCGCCACGCGACTCCGGCCGCGAAGATTACATCGGCGCATTTGCCGTGACGACCGGCGACGGCTGTGATGCGCTGGTCGCGGCGTTCGACAAGGACCACGACGACTACAATTCGATCCTCACCAAGGCGATCGCCGATCGGCTGGCCGAGGCGTTCGCCGAGTGGGCGCATGCGCGAGCCCGCCGCGATTGGGGCTACGGCCGCGAAGAGAAGCTGACGAACGAGCAACTCATCGCCGAGGAATATCGGGGCATCCGACCGGCGCCGGGCTACCCCGCGCAGCCGGACCACACGGAGAAGGCGACGCTGTTTCAATTGCTCGACGCGACGGCTTCGACCGGCATTTCGCTGACGGAAACCTACGCGATGCACCCGGCCGCCAGCGTTTGCGGCATGTACTTCGGGCATCCGGACGCGCGGTACTTCGCCGTCGATCGCGTGACGCGCGAGCAGGTGGAGAGCTATGCGAAGCGCAAGGGGATGCCGCTCGCGGAAGTGGAACGGTGGCTGTCGCCGAACTTGGGGTATGAGCCGTAAACGGCGGTTTTTGTCGTCTTTAGAGGCTTGATATAATGAACAAGTCTCATGACGCGGAGGTGAACATGTCGCCGAACGTACACGATTTGCTGCAAAGCGCATTGTCGCTGCCGGACGATCAGCAGCGGGAACTCTACTTCGCCCTCGGCGAAGCGATGGACCAGCGCGGCGTGCCGACGCTTAGTGATGAGTGGCTCGCGGAGATTCAGCGCCGCAGCGATGAATACGACTCGGGGCTGGTGACGCCGATCCCGTGGGAAGAGGTGCTTGAGCGGGCGCGAGCACGGCTTAAGTCGAATGACTAAGGTTGTCTTCTTGCCGGGCGCCGACATAGATTACGCCGAAGCGTTTATTTGGTACGCGTCGGAGAGTCTTGAAGCGGCGGACGCTTTTGAATCCGCAGTCAAGACGGCCGTTCGTCGAATCGCCGCTGCACCTGAGGCTTGGCCGATGGCCAAGCGTGGACATCGCATGTACATACTCGATCGGCGCTTCCCGTATTCGTTAATCTATAAAGTCCGCGGCAAGGTCGCGTTTGTAACGGCCGTCGCTCATGCTTCGCGCGATCCGAATTATTGGCGTTCGCGTTAGCCAAGGTCGACGAGCAATAGTTCGCGTTACGACTTCATCGGCGGCCTAAGCAGTAGAGCGCCGCTTCGGTGCGGAAGTAGATGCGGCCGTCGACCAAGGCGGGCGTGGCCACGGTGCGTTCGTCGAAATCGCGCGAGGCGAGCACTTCCCAGAGTTCGTCCTTCGTAGAATCAGCCGCTTTGACGACGACGAGGGTTCCCTTGTCGCTCGCCAAGTAAATCTTGCCGTCGCCCGCGACCGGCGAGGCGAAGAACTTGCCGCCGCCGGGAACGCGGCCGACCTTGAGCGTGCGCCCGTCGTCGGCCGCCAATGCGCTGAGGATGCCGCCGTCTTTGATCATGTACAGTGCCCCGCGATACACGAGCGGACTCGGCACGTAGGGAATGTTCTTATCCGTCTGCCAGACGAGCTTGGGCGGGTTGCCGGGAACGTCGCTCGCACGCAGGGCCATCACCGAGTTCTTCGCGAGTTCGAATACCCGGGCATACTTCACCCACTCGGCTTCGTCGAGCTTCTGGCTTTGGTCGAGATCGATGCGGTAGAAGCGGTCGAGCACTTCGGGGTTGTCGCACTCTTCGCGCGTGAGCAGCTTGTCGTTGTTTTTGTCCCACTGCGCGAGCGCCGTGTTCCACGGCTCCATGCCGATGCGGGCTTCGCTGTCGCCGCCGGGGGACCAGGTGGCGACGTAGAGCATGTCGCCGATGACAAGCGGCGTGGTGTTGACGATCCGCGCGAGGCCGTCGATCGACCAAAGCGGCTTGCCTGTCGCAAAGTCGTAGCTGGTGAGTTGCAGCGCCCCGGCGACGAGGATTTGTTTCGACTTGGCCGAGCCATCGTTAACTTTAGATGCGGCGAACTCGGCGACGACCGGAGTGGCGTAGCTCCGCGTGGTGCCTTCGCGAGCGGTGCGCCAAAGCGTCTTACCGGTTGCCGCGTCGAGGCAGAGCAAAAAGTTGTCGCGGTCATGGTCCTGGTTCAGGAGCACGCAGCCGTCGACGAGCACGGGCGAACTGCCGGAGCCGAACTCATCTTGAAACGGCCCGAGCGGGAGTTGCCACTGCACTTTGCCGTCGAGGTTGTAGCAAAGCAGGCCGTAGCTGCCGAAGAAAACGACGACTCGTTCGCCGTCGCAGGCGGGCGTCGAAGTGGCGGGACTGCCGGCCGGATGAACTTGCTCGACCCGATCGTGTGGGGCGGGTTGCGTCCACAAGACCTTGCCCGAGGCCCGATCGAGCCCGACGGTGGCGAGCTTACCGTCGGCGAAGGTCGTCAGAAAGATCCGTTCGCCGCAAACGCACGGCGACGAATGGCCGGAGGCCAGCGGCGTGCGCCAAAGCACGACGTCGTCCGATTCGACTTCCTCGGCCGGCAGTCGTACGGCGTCGGCCGCGGCAATGCCGGAGTTGCTGCGAAAGTAGACAGACGGTTCGGCGGCGCTTAGCGAGAGAGCCGCTGGCGCGAGAACGAGCAACAGAACAAAGGCAAAACGCGTCATCACATTCTCCGTTTAGCCGCCGCGCTAGCGCGACGCGTAATCGACGATGCGCGCACGGCGAGCCGGGCGGCTAAACGGATAGCTTAACTAGCCGCCGAGTTGCTTGACAAAGCTTGCTTTGCCTTCCGCTAGCGCTTCGGCGAGTTTCTCGGCGTCTTTGCCGCCGGCTTGGGCCATGTCGGGCCGTCCGCCGCCGGAGCCGCCGACGATGGCCGACGCCGCCTTGACCCAGTTGCCTGCGTGCAGCTTCTTCGCCTGCAAGTCGTTGGTGATGCCGGCCACGAGCGTGACCTTACCTTCGTCGTCGTGTGCACCGAGGAGGGCGGCGACGCTGGGGGCCTTCTGTCGCAATTGATCGATGATCGCACGGAGGCTCTCGGCCGTGCCGCCGGGGATTTCCGCGGCGACGACCTTCGTCGATCCCACGGTCGCGGCATCGGCCAGCATTTGGTCGACGGTCGGACCGCCGGCGCGAACGCCGGTCGCGAGTTGCTTCTTCAACTCTTTGACTTCCTTCGCCAGCGCGGCGACGCGAATCGGCAGGTCGTCGACCGACGAGCGGATCGCGGCGGCCGCATCGTGCAACAGTTGCTCATGCTTGCGCGTCCGCTCGAGCGCGGCACGACCGGTCACCGCGGTGATGCGGCGCGTGCCGGCGGCGACGTTCTCTTCGCTGACGATTTTGAACAGCCCGACTTGGCCCGTGTTGTCCAAGTGCGTGCCGCCGCACAGTTCCTTGCTGAACTCGCCCATCGAAACCATGCGAACGACGTCGGGGTACTTCTCGCCGAAGAGCATCACCGCCCCTTGCTGCCGGGCTTCGGCGATCGGCAGGTTGCCCCACTGAATCGGCGCGGCTTCGGCGATTTTGGCGTTCACTTCGTTTTCGATCTCGACGAGTTTCTCTTTCGGCACCTGCGTGGGATGGCCGAAGTCGAAGCGGAGTTCGTCTTCTGAAACCTTGGAACCGCGCTGCAGAGCGTCTTTACTGACATGCTTCTGCAGCGCGTAATGCATGAGGTGCGTGGCCGAGTGAGCCCGACGAATGGCCTGCCGGCGTTCGGCATCGACCTTCGCCGTGACCTTCATCCCTTCGCGAATGACGCCGGTCCGCAGATGGCCTACGTGGAGCATGAAGCCCCCTTCCTTCTGCGTGTCGATGACTTCAAAGGCGAATCCCTCGCCAAGAATCTCGCCGGTGTCGCCGACTTGGCCGCCGCTTTCGCCGTAGAACGGTGTGTGGTCGAGCACCACGACGATCGGCTTGGCATGCCCGATTTCGTCGACCATGTCGACCAGTTTGTCTTGCGCGATCAGGCCGACGACCTTGGCCTCGGCTTCGGTCTTTTCGTAGCCGAGGAATTCACTGCCGTGCATCGCTTTCTTGAGCGCGTCGAGCGGCCCGGAGGCAAAAACGATCCGATCGCGAACGTTCGAGATCTGACCGTGGACTTCCATTTCCTTCTTGAAGCCGGCCCAATCGAACGTGAGGTTGTGTTCAGCGGCGATCGTTTCGAATAGCTCCGGCGGGAAGCCGTGCGTTTGATACATGTCGAAGGCGTCGCGCCCCGGTACTTTCACACGATCGTTCTTCTTCATGTCGTCGAACACTTTGTCGATCCGCGTCAAGCCGGCGTCGATCGTGGCGAAGAAGCTTTGCTCTTCGCGCTCGATGACCTTGGCGACCGAGGTCGTCGTTTCCTGAAGTTCCGGATACGGCCCCTTCATCAGCTCGGCGACCTTCGTCACGAGCTTATGCAGAAACGGTTCGTGCAGGCCCATTTGGCGGCCGTCGAGCACCGCGCGGCGGAGCAGCCGGCGAATGACGTAGCCTTGCTTTTGCTTGTCGGGATACACATTTTCATGCACCGCGAACGAGCAGGCCCGCACGTGGTCGGCGATGCGGCGCAGGCGCCGGCCGTCATCGTTCGTCGGGTCGTACTTGCGGCCGCATATGTCGCCGGCCGCTTCGACGAGCGGCCGCAGGATATCAATGTGGTAGTTCGTTTCGTGCCCTTGCAAGACGCTGGCGCAGCGCTCCAGCCCCATGCCGGTGTCGATATTCTTGCTCGGCAACGGGCGCAGGTTGTTCGGCGGCGAGCCGACGCGGTTGAACTGCGTGAACACCAAGTTCCAAATTTCGACGCTCTTACCAGACGGCGGATGAAAGAAGATTTCCGAGCAGGGTCCGCAGACGCCGTCGGGGCCTTGCGTCGGAGCGCCGGCCGGCCAGAAATTGTCGTCTTCCCCCATCCGCTCGATACGATCGGTCGTGAGGCCGATATCCTTTTGCCAAATCCCGGCCGCTTCGTCGTCGTCGTGGTAGACCGTGACGGTCAGCTTATCCTTCGGCAGGCCGAGCCACTTCTTGTCGGTCAGAAATTCCCAGGCCCAGTTAATGGCTTCGCGCTTGAAGTAGTCGCCGAAACTGAAGTTGCCCAGCATCTCGAAGAACGTGTGGTGGTACGCCGTGCGACCGACGTTGTCGATGTCGCCGGTGCGGAGGCACTTCTGGCAAGTCGTGGCCTTCGTGAACTCCAGCTTGCACTTGCCGAGGAAGTGATCTTTAAACTGGTTCATGCCGGCCGGCGTGAACAGCACCGACGGATCCCACCGCGGGACGAGCACGTCGCTGCTCTTGCGCGTGCAGCCTTTGGAAACGAAGAAATCGAGGTACTTCTCACGCAGTTCGTCGGTCTTCATGTGCGGCGAATGGAAATCGATAAGAGGGTTTGGCGAGGGGCGCGCAAGCGCGGCCCGAGATTGGCGACACGGAAACGCCTCAGGGAGTTCGGTCGGCCGGAATTGGCCGACGCAGCGCTAAGGCTTACGCCGTCAACGGTTTGCAGCCGGCGTAGCCCGACATCATACCGGTGCCGCGCGAAAACGACTAGGCGAGCCCCGCCGGCGACGGCCTCGTTGATAAACGACGCCCCCTAGGGAAGGTCGGTGAGCGAGCGGTGATTTACGGCTCGATCTTTACGACCGGCGGCTGCCCGGGGAGCGCCGCGATGCGCAGTTCGACTTCGTCGCGGGCCTTGGCGACTTCGGCGTAGAACTCATCGGGGTTTTCGACCGCCGTGTTGTCGACATGCGTGATCAACATCCCGCGCCGCATGCCGGCTTCCCAGGCTTTCGACTCCGGGTCGACTTCCAACGCCATCACGCACGGGGCGGCTAGGCGCACGCCTTGGTTGAACTGCGGATCGAGTTCCGGCTGCACGGAAGGAAAATCGACGCGAATGCCGCGCCAAGTGGGCCGAGGCGACGTGACGATATTCTTCCCCCGCACTTCATACTTGGCCAGCGTCACCGCCTTCGTTTCCACACGGCCGTGGCGTTCGACGACGATCGTCGTCGGCTTGCCGGCGGGCTGCTTGCCGATGTGCAGCATCAGCGCGTCGACGTCGTTGATCGGCTTGCCCGACACATGCGTGACGATGTCGCCGGGGTAGATGCCCGCGCGATCGGCCGGCGAACCGCCGCGTACCGAGTCGATGCGAACACCGCGCACACCGCCGGGCCGCTCCACGGAACTGAGCGAAGTGCTCGAAACACCGAGCAGGCCATATTCGACTTCTTTGCCTTGCTTGAGCGTATCGACGACGCGCTGGAACAGATCGTCTGCGGGAATCGCGTAACCGGCCGACTGCTCAAAACCGGCGACGGCGGCTTGCGAGGTGGTGAGCCCGATCATTTCGCCTTGCAGGTTGAGCAGAGCGCCGCCGCTCGTGCCGAGGTTGAGCTTGGCGTCGGTTTGAATGAGCGTGCCGAAGTGATGAATCGTGTTTTTTTTGTCGCGATTGTCTTCCGCTTCTTTGTTGATTGCAGTCTTGCGCGAAAGATTCGCGATGATTCCCCAACTGGCGCTGGCCTGGCCGTCGCGGGCGATGGCGTACGGGTTACCGAGCGCGATGACGATTTGCCCCTTTTTGAGCTTGCTGATATCGCCGTACTTGATCGGCTCGAACGTCACGTCGGGATGTGCGCCCGTGACTTTGAGAACGGCGAGGTCGCTGCGACGGTCCGCGCCGACGATCTCCGCGCGCAACGGACGCTTGGCGCTGGTCGTCACCCAGAACTCGCCAACGCCGTCGACCGCGTGAAAGTTGGTGACGATGAAGCCCGCCTTATCGACGACGACGCCGGTGGCGAAGGCGTTGGGGACGAAATCGGGATTCGTCGGGTTGTCGGCCGCCGACGGGTCGATCATCACCAAGCCGGGTCGTGGGAAAATGTCGGGACGAAAGTCCCGCGCGGCGGCTGCGGTTTCGGAATTGAAGCGGGCGATGCTGACGACCGACTTTTCCGAACGCTCGATCGCCTGCACGACCAACTGCTCGAGCACGATGGCCGCCTGCAAACCGCTCGGCTCTTGAGCGCCGGCGGAACCGACGAAACCCGCCGAGCTTGAGATGGCCGCGACGCAGAGAGCGAGCAAAAACAAGATGCCCCGACAGCTCGCCGGCGGTCGGGGCATCTTGGCAACAACGACTTCATTTCGGCCGGGCAACATGGCAACGATCCTGCGGTGCGCTGAAGGAATGCTCCTTTAGCATACCACTGGCCGGCGCGGCCGGAAAATCGAGCTTCCGGCAAAGCGGACGACCTTCGCCCATTCTACCCATTTCATGAGAGATCAAGACGGCCTCAACCGCCGGCTCGCCTCGAACGCCCCTCTCCGCGACTATTCGTCGCCGTCCGATTTTTCCTCGGCATCGTCTCCGCCGCCGGCTTCACCGGCCGCAGCCGCGAGGTTCGCCACGCCGGCGTTCATGATCTTTTCGCGAAGCTCCTGAGTCAGTTCGGGGTGCTCGATGAGATATTGCTTCGTCTTCTCGCGGCCCTGCGCGATCTGCAGGTCGCCATAGCGGAACCAAGCCCCGCTGCGGACGACGAGCTTTTGCAGGATCGCCAGATCGAGCACGTCCCCCTCATAACTGATGCCGTTGGCGTGCATCATGTCGAACTCGGCGACCTTGAACGGCGGGGCGACCTTGTTCTTCACAATCTTCGTCCGGACGCGCTGGCCGATGACGTCTTCACCTTCCTTGAGCTGCCCGATGCGGCGAACGTCGATACGGCACGAGCTATAGAACTTCAAGGCCCGACCGCCGGGCGTGGTTTCAGGGCTGCCGAACATCACGCCGATCTTCTCGCGGATCTGGTTGATGAAGATCACGGCCGTCTTGCTCTTGGAGATGATGCCGGTGAGTTTCCGCAGGGCTTGGCTCATGAGCCGAGCTTGCAGACCGACGAACGTATCTCCCATTTCTCCGTCGAGTTCCTTCTTCGGCACGAGCGCGGCCACGGAGTCGATGACGATGACGTCCACCGCATTGCTCTTCACGAGCATTTCCGTGATGTTCATCGCCTCTTCGCCGCTGGAGGGCTGGCTCACCAGCAGCGATTCGAGTTCCACGCCGAGCTTCTTGGCCCAGCTCGGGTCGAGAGCGTGTTCGGCGTCGATAAAGGCCGCGATTCCGCCGAGCTTCTGGGCGCTGGCGACGACGTGCAGCGCCAGCGTCGTCTTACCGCTCGATTCCGGGCCGAACACTTCAATGATGCGGCCGCGCGGAATACCCTTGCCGCCTAAGGCGATGTCGACCGAAAGGCTACCGGTCGGGATGCCTTCGATCTTCAGTTGGCTGTCGGCCCCCAAGGGCATGATCGTCCCTTCGCCGAACTCTTTGTCGATCTGGGCGAGGGTGTTTTTCAGCGCTGGGTTTTCGGCCAGCAGGGCCTCCATCGGGTTCAGCGACTTCGGAGCTTTGCCGCCGCGGGTCGAGGCGGCTTCTTTGTCTTTCTTGCCCATGTGATTGTTCGATTTCGTCGCCGTAACCATGACTAAAACCCTTCGCGTTATGAGGAGCCGATTCGTCTGCTGCCAAGGCGGCTACGGGACGTCGGCCCCAGGAAAAAACATGCGTGTACGCCTGGATACTGTATCGGCGTTCACTATGCGAAGCAAGAGAATTTTTCGAGGGTTTTTGCGAGGGGGATTTGGTCGGGCGACGAGGCTCCAAAAGGCTGTTTTTGCGAGGAAAACTGTGACGACTGAGTCGGTCGTGATGCTAGCAGAATAGGTTCACGGTTCAAGGTTCAGCGTTCAGGGTTTTGAGGAGAAATGTCTCCATCGACGTCGGTGTACGCTTGCGGTAACGCCGGAACAGACCCGACATCCCCGCACTGCGATTACTCCTCGTGATCGCGCGGCTTCCAACTCTTCTGCAGCGCCGCATCGGTCGGCTCCGCGCTGCGAATCAACACCGCTCGCTCCATGACCAGCGGCACTTCGGGCGATTTCAAATCGGCTTCGTCGGCGGAGACGATCCAGTAGTACGCCGGCGGACCGAAGTCGGCTCGATACACGAGACGGCGACCGAACTTCCATTCCCACGTCTCGCCGACACGCACGTCGACTCCCGCACGTTGCAACTGCAGGGCCGTCGCCAGCGCGACGCCCCAATCATCATGCGTGAAGCGGAGCACGACCGGCGCATGGCCCGGCGGATGACGCTCGAGCACCGCCAGGACCTGGCCGCGAATCTCGGGGCTGGGATAAGCCGTGGCGTCGGTTTGCCATAGTTGCGGCAGGACGAGCAAGGCCGCGGGAACGAGCGCCGCTGCGAGGCCGGCAACGCGAAAACTGCCTTTTGCCGGAAGCCGGCGAAAGACGCAGCCCCAGGCGACGAGCGAACTGAGAAACGTCAACGCGTAGGCGAAGTACGTGTTAAAGAAGAAGAGCGGGCCGGCCAGAAACCGCGACCAGACCAAGAGGATCAAGAGGGCCGTTAACAACAGAACGTAAAGCGCCCGCCAGATACGAAGATCAGAACTGCCGTCGGTCCGTCGGCTCGGTGCACCGAACAAATCGCGAGCCACGAGGCCGGCGGCGATCAGCCAAACGATCAAGAGCGGCCACTGTAGTCGCCAAAAGTAAACCACGTGGTCTTCGTCGAACATGTCCTGGCGTGTGAAGCCGTAGATCAGGAACGTGGCCCAATAGCCGACGGACGCGCGGAATGGGCGATGCCGGGACCCGGAGT
>JAFLCO010000243.1 GCA_017303535.1 Planctomycetota bacterium | reverse complement strand
GCGCAGCCGCCGGGGCTCCTGCCGCTTGTACGGCGACGACGCGCGTGCGAGGACTCAACGTTTTGGCGACGAGCGCACAGCCCGCCGCGCCGCTGCCGCCACCGAGTGGGACAAAGATTGCGTCGAACGAACTCTCGCGGAGCATCTCGAGCGTGTGCGTCGCCACGCCCGCGATGAGGTGCGGTTCGTCGCCGGACGAAATGAACCGCATCCCGCCGCGCGCGGCGAGCCCTTCGGCATGGCGTTTGGCTTCTTCAAAGTGCTCGCCGGCCAAGACCAGCTCCGCGCCGTAGCCGGTCATCGCCGCGAGTTTGACCTGCGTGGTATTCGTCGGCGCGCAGACGACCGCGCGGACGCCGAACTGCCGGGCTGCGAAAGCGATCGACTGCCCGTGGTTGCCGGTCGAGGCCGTGACCACGCCGAGCTTGCGCTCATCGCTCGACAGCCGGGCCATGAGGTTCACGCCGCCGCGAACTTTGAAGGCTCCGGTCGGCAGATGGTTCTCGTGCTTCACGAGCACTTCGCAACCGAGCAAGTCGCACAGGCCGGGATGACGGTACAGCGGCGTGGGCGCGAGGAACGGGCGGATCGTGCGCTCGGCCGCCAGCACGTCTTCGAACGTCGGCAAGGCGAGCGGAGTCATGATCGGTTCGTCGCGGCGGGCGACCAGAGTTCGTCCGTCGTCGCGAGGAAGATGCCGCGTTGCTCAGGCCCGTAGGATTCGCTGTGGTTGTGTTTGAAATTGTTGCCGGTGTAGAAGAGGTGCCACTTGCCGGCACGGCGTACGGCCTCGTGCGGGGCGTGGAGCAGATAGCCGTCGAGCGACGGGGCCGCGCCGCGCTCGATGAGCGGCTTGCGCAGCGGACGTTCCCACTTCAGGCCGTCGGCGGAGTAGCAGTATTCCAAGTCGATCGTTTGCGCGGCGCAGCGGTAATGGCCGAGCAACCCGAAGCGGCCTTCCGGCGTGTGCGTCACGGAGAGGTAGTAGAACTGCTGATCGTCGGGGTCGAGCTTGTCGGGCACGATCACCGGTCGGCGATCGGTCCAGCGGAGGCCGTCGTCGCTGGTGAGCCGATGGATCACGCGTTGGCAGCCGGCGATGTTGTCGTACGCGATGTAAGCCGGGCTTTCCTTCGGCACCTCGACGAGCGAGACCGTGTACATTTCGAACGTGCCGTCGGGCAGACGATAGACGTTCGTGGCGTCGTTGCAGATTTGCTCGAACTCGGCGAGCGGCTCGCCGGGCTCCGGCATCGCTTGACGCCGCGCGAACCGTTTGAGACGAGTGACAGGACCGTTCACGGCGTGATCGGCCGGATGATAGAGACAAGGCCGAAGCGGATCGACGACGCGGAAGCGGCGACCGTCCTCGCTGTCGGCGGCGAGATAGCGAACGACGCCCGGGCCGTGCGCCCAGAAGTAGAGCCGCTCACGGCCTTCACCGAGAGGTACGCGCACGACTTGTATCGGTTGCCAACCAGCCGGAAGGTTGCCGATCGAGAGCGGGGCGTCGCGGATCGGATCGCTCGCAGTCAGTTCCGCCCAAGTGAATTGCCAACTCACGGGATCGTCGACCATGCCCTCGACGAAGCCGACGTTCTTCGGCGACTTCTTGCCGGAACGGCTGCACCAGAGCCGCCAACGGTCGTCTTCCAGCGGTATGGCGGGGCTCGTGAAGTTTTGCAGCCACACGCCTTCCGGCATGAGTTCTGGGCCGATGACGAGCCCTTGCTTCTGCCATACCGACGGCAGCGGGGTGGACGATTCGCGCGCCGCGGCGAGATGCGGCAGCGTCGCACCGCCGAACGCCGCGGCGGCCGAGGCTTTTGCGAAGGTGCGGCGGGAGAGGCGTTGGTTGTTAGGCACAGTTTGACCCCTCACCCCCGGCCCCTCTCCCGCAAGGGGAGAGGGGAGGGAAATGAAGAACATCGCAGCTTACGTGAAGTGTTCAACACCGTCGGCTTTGGCGATGACGACGATGCCTTCGTCGCTGATCGTGAAGCCGCGGGCTCGATCTTGATTGACGTCGTAGCCGATTTCAATGCCCGCCGGAATGTGCACGCCTTTGTCGATGATCGCGCGGCGAATCTTGGCGTGACGACCGACGTCGACCCCTTCGAAGAGGATCGAGTCTTCGACGAGCGCGTAACTATTGATGCGGCAGTTGGAGCCGACGATCGAACGCACGACGGTGCCGCCGGAGACGATGGAGCCCATGCAGACGATGCTGTCGAGCGCATGCCCACGGCGACGGGCATCGTCTTGGCCGGAGAAGACGAACTTCGGCGGCGGGTAGTTGGCGTGGTAAGTGCGGAGCGGCCAGACGTCGTCGTACAAGTTCAGGAGCGGATCGATCGACACCAAATCCATGTTGGCTTCGAAGTAGGCGTCGATCGTGCCGACGTCGCGCCAGTAGGCGTCGCTCTTGCGGTTCTCGTCGATGAACGGGTAGGCGAACACGCGGTGCGTGTCGATGATCGCCGGAATGATGCTGTGGCCGAAGTCGTGCTTGCTGTCGTCGAGCGTCGCGTCGCGGCAGAGTTGATCGAACATCACGTTGGCCGTGAACACGTAGATGCCCATCGACGCCAGGCAGTGGCCCGGATCGCCGGGGATCGTCTTCGGGTTCGGCTTCTTTTCTTCAAAGCCGATGATCCGGTTTTCGGTGTCGACTTCCATGACGCCGAACGCCACGGCTTCCTGCGGCGTGACGCGGAGCGATGCGACCGTGAGATCGGCGTTGCGCTCGATGTGGGCCTCGACCAGCTTTTGGTAATCCATCTTATAGATGTGATCGCCGGCGAGGATGACGACGTACTGCGGCCGCTCTTTTTCGATGGTGTAGATGTTCTGGTAGACGGCGTCGGCCGTGCCGAGGTACCAGTTTTCGTCGATCCGCTGTTGCGGCGGGACGACGTCGATGAACTCGCCCAGCTCGCGGCAGAAGAGGTGCCGCCAACCGATGTTGATGTGCCGGTCGAGGCTGGCCGCCTTATACTGCGTGAGGACGAGAATTTTGCGGATGCGACTGTTGAGACAGTTGGAGAGCGTGAAATCGATGATGCGGTACGCTCCGCCGAACGGCACCGCCGGTTTGGCACGGTCGCGCGTCAGCGGTTCCAATCGGGAGCCCTTGCCCCCTGCCAAGACGACCGCCAACACGTTATCCATGCCCGCTGCTCCGTAAGCTGCCCGGTTTCGCGCTCGGCCGCACTCCCCGCGACCAGTCGCTATTTAACGCGGGCCTCTCGCGATTGGCAAGCGGGCGACAATCGACCGCTTCGAGCAGGCGAAGAATTAGAAGCGCGAATGGACGGCGCGGCTGCGTTGGTTCAGGTAGTCGAGCAGGACGTCGCCCGTGGTCAGGCTCGTGTCGATCGGAACCCGTTCGATGCGGTTGCGACGGCAGATGTCGTCGAGCTGCGCGTTGTGCCGAGCCAGAGCTTCCAAGTAGAGAGCCCGCAATTCTTCGGGCTGCGTCGTGAGTTCTTCCAAGCCTTCGAGCCCTCGGAAGCGAACTTGGCCTTCGAACTGAAACGCCAGTTCGTCGTGATGGAGCACGTGAAACAGCACGACCTCGTGCCGCTGAAATCGCAGGCGTTGCAGGGCCGTTTCCAGCGCATCGAGGTCTGTCAGGAAATCGCTGAAGATCATCACGATCTCGCGTCGTCCCCAGCGGCCGACCAACTGCTGCAGGCATTCCTCAAGCCGCGTGGTCCGGCGCGGTTCGAGCTTGTGAACTTCCTCTGCGAACCGCACGACCTGGGCCGGAGAATTGCTCGGCGGTACGGAGAACGCCACGCTTTCATCGAGCGCGGCCAGCGAGACCAGATCGCTTTGGGCCGTGATGAGCTTTGCAAGAATCACGGCCATCCGCTGGGCGTAGAGCAGCTTTTGCTCGTCCCCTTCGCCGTAGCGCATGCTCTCGCTGAAGTCGAGCACGAGATGGCACGTGAGGTTCGTCTCCATCTCGTATTGCTTGATGAAGAACTTCTCGCGGCGGTAGTAGACGCGCCAATCCAGGTGTCGCAAGTCGTCGCCGGCCGTGTACTCCCGATGGCCTGCGAACTCGACGGCGAACCCGGCCAGCGGCGACTTATGCGCGCCGGCCAAGTGCCCAAGCACGAGCCCTCGCGGCTCGAGCGACCGTTGCGCGAGCCGGCCGAGCGTCTGCGGATCGAGATAGCGGGAGAGGATCGAGTGAGACACGGGACACGAAGGCGGAGGGGGGAAGGCGGAGGGCGGAAGGACCGCGAGCCGCTCGGCGTGAGCGACCGGAGTCTCTTCGCGACGAAGCTCCATCGTCGCATGCCGATCAGCGCGCCGCAACGCAGGCCGTTTTAATAGCTCGACTTCGCCGCGACCTCGGCTCCGCCCGCGGCCGTGATCGGCGGTAGGTTGAGCCGTCGGCGAACTTCGTCCAAGAGTTCGCCCGAGCGGCTCGAACCGCAGCGCGTGACGCCGATGGCTCGCACTTGCAGCAGGGTGTCGAGGTCGCGCACTCCGCCGGCCGCTTTGACTTGCGTCTTCTCGGGCGCGTGCTTGCGCATGAGCCGCAGGTCGTCGAGCGTCGCGCCGCCGGAGCCGTAGCCGGTCGAAGTCTTCACCCAATCGGCGCCGACTTCGCCGCAGATCTCGCAGAGGCGAATCTTGTGTTCGTCCTTCAGGTAGCAATTTTCGAAGATGACCTTCAGCTTCGCGCCCGCTGCGTGCGTGCAGTCGCAAACTTCCTTGATGTCTTGCTTCACATAATCCCACGCGCCGCTGAGGACCTGGCTGATGTTGCAGACCATGTCGAGTTCGCGGCCGCCGTCTTTGAGCGCCTGCTCGGCTTCGGCGACTTTGATCTTCGTCGTGTGCCCGCCGTGCGGAAAGCCGATGACCGTGCTCGGCACGACGGTGCTGCCGGCCAGCAGCTCGGCGCAGCGCTTTAGGTAGTACGGCTGAATACAAACGCTCGCGCAATCGTAGGCCACGGCCAAGCGACACCCGGCTTCGAAATCGGCCGTGGTCATCGTCGGGTTGAGCAACGAATGATCGAGCATCTTGGAAACGTCGGCGTAAGAGTAAGACATAAGGCGAAACGGGGAAGGCAGAAGGGGGAATTGAAAACCACGGTGAGTTTAGCACTATGGCGGGCGGGCTGCCGGCGGCCGGAAAATTGTCGAACCCTCGACTGTCTGTTAGGCTAGATAGTGAAGAATGTGCTACGAAACCAGGTGAAAGGTCGGGCCGGAATATGTCTGGCGAACTCGCTCCGCAAACCGAAGCCTTTATTCACGTCGCACTTGCCGAAGGACGTTTTGCCTCGCGGGAGCAATTGCTCGACGCGGCCGTGGCCGCCTTGCGCAACGAGAAGATTCCCATGGTTCCGGAAGAGCACATGGCCGCGGTCGAGGAAGGTATTCGCGAGGCCAACGAAGGCAAGCTGGTGCCGGCCGACGTCGAGGACGCGGTACGCCGCATGTACGCCCGTAATGCCGCGCGAAAAGGCGCCTGAACTTGCCGCGAGTTCATCTGACGTTCACGGCTTCACGCGAAATCGACGTGATCGCCGACTACATTGCCGCCGACAGACCGAGCGCCTCCGACAAATGGCTGCGAGGAATCTATCGCACCTTTGAGTTGCTTGCCGAACAGCCGGAAGCCGGTCAAAGAATCGACACGAAGACACTGGGACCTGCCCGACTCCTCGCGCACGGCAACTACGTCATTTACTTCCGACCCCTGGGCAGCGGAGTTCAGATTCTCCGTGTCATTCATGGCGCACGCGATCACGAGAAGCTCGTCTGAGTTTCACGTAAGCGATCTGAATTACCCGCAATAATTGGCGGGCAGGGTTCGTCGCGATATACTTTTTTGTCCGCTTTGCCGCCTCGCCGGTTCTTCGAAAGGATGCGCATGTCCCGGCCGTTTTCGCTTGTCGATCTCTTCAGCGGCGCCGGCGGTATGACGCTCGGGTTCACTCGAGCCGGGTTTCGGCCGGTGCTGGCCGTTGAAAAAGAGGCCGATTTCGCCGCCACATACGCCGCCAACTTCGGGCCGCATGTGCTGGCGGAAGACATCGCGACGATCGTCGATCGTGGCGGGTTGCTCTCGCCCGCGGGCAAGACGCTGAAGGCCAACGTCGTCATCGGCGGACCGCCGTGCCAAGGGTTCTCGAACCTGACGGGCAACAAGGCCAACGACCCGCGACGGGCCCTCTGGCGGTTCTACATGGATGCCGTCGAGTCGACCGAATGCTCGGTGTTCGTCGTGGAGAACGTGCGGAACCTGATTACGGCCGTCGAAGGGCGCGCGATTCTCAAGCGTGCCAAGCAACTCGGCTTTCACACGGCCGCCGGCGTCCTGTTGGCGAGCAACTACGGCGTGCCGCAGAATCGGCGCCGGGCCATCATCATCGGCTCCAAGCTCGGGCCGATCGAACTTCCCGAACCGAACGGCGAGCGACAGACTGTTCGCGAAGCGCTCGCCGGCATTCCGCTGAAGCCGACGCATCGCGAACTCACGGCGCAACCGGCCACCGGGCCCGACCTGCACATTGCCCGCACTCCGACGCCGGTCTCCCTGCAACGTTACAAACTCGTGCCGCCGGGAGGCAATCGGTTCGACCTGCAGCGCCGCGCGCCGCACCTCACGCCCGACTGTTGGATTCGCAAAACCGAGGGAGGTACCGATCTCTTCGGCCGACTGCATTGGGACGAGCCGGCGCGCTGCACGATTCGTTGCGAGTTTTACAAACCGGAGAAGGGCCGCTACCTGCATCCGTCGGAGCATCGACCGATCACGCATTGGGAAGCGGCCCGCCTGCAAACGTTCCCAGACGACTTTCAGTGGTGCGGCTCGAAGATTCGCATCGCCGTGCAGATCGGCAATGCGGTCCCGCCGGTCTTCGCCGAAGCGATCGCCCGGCATGTTCGCGACCATTTGCGCGAGCATGGAGTTGCGCCGACTGGGGCAGTGACGATGCCGCGCACTCGCCGAAAAGCAGCGGCCGTGCGATAATCGGGCCGCTAACTTCCACCGCCGCCCCTGCTCATCTTGCCGCCATGCCCGACGCCGCACCGCTTGTTCAAGTCCGTCACGTGCATAAGTTCTTCACGCGCGGCAGCGAGCGGGTCGACGTGTTGCAGGACCTTTCGCTGGATGTACCGGCCGCGGAGTTTCTCGGCCTGATGGGCCCGAGCGGTTCGGGCAAGACGACGCTGTTGAACTTGATCGCCGGTCTCGATTCGCCGAGCGAAGGCTTGGTCCGCGTCGCCGACAAAGAAATTTCGGCGATGAGCGAGGCTCAGTTGGCCCGTTGGCGCACGCGGAGCGTCGGGTTCGTGTTTCAGTTCTATCACCTGATGTCGGTGATGAGCGCGTTTCGAAATGTGGAACTGCCGCTACTGCTCTTGCCCTTGTCGGCGGCGCAGCGGAAGAAGCAAGTGCTGGCGGCGCTCGACATCGTCGGCCTGTCGGATCGGATTCATCACAAGCCCGGCCAACTTTCCGGCGGTCAGCAGCAGCGCGTCGGCATCGCTCGCGCGCTGGTGACTGATCCGATGCTCATCGTGGCCGACGAACCGACGGGCGATCTCGATAGTAAAAGCGCCGAGGAGATTTTGGATCTACTGCAAGAGCTCCGGACGAGCCTCGGCAAGACAATCATCATGGTGACGCACGATCCGCGGGCGGCGTCGCGAGCCGATCGCGTCTTGCATTTGGAAAAAGGTCGACTCGTCAACGAAACCCGAGCCGGAGCGTTGTAGCGATGCTCAAGCTCTCGCTGTTGCTGCTGCAGAACTTGGCCCGCAATCCGGTACGAACCGCGCTCACGATGCTCGGCACGATCGTGCTGGTCGTGGCCGTGACGTTCATTTGGTCGATCCTCACGTTTCTCGACGAAGCCACGGCCGAGAAGAACAGCAACCTTAAGGCGATCGTCAGCGAGCAATGGCGCGTGCCGAGCCAGATGCCGCAATCGTATGCCCGGCCGCTGCAAGAAGGGGCGGCTCGCGACGCGGACGACTATAAGGTGCCGCCGCAAGATTCCATGACCTGGTCGTTCTTCGGCGGCTCGCTCGATCCGGCTTCCAAGACGTTTGAGAATGCGATGTTCGCTTTTTGCCTGGAGCCCGACAAGCTGCTGACGATGATGGACGAGCTTGACGAATTGCAGCCGGAGCCAAAAGCGGAGTTAGCCGCGGCGGTCGAGCGAATGAAAAAGAACCGTCGCGGGGCGATCGTCGGCCGCGGGGCGCTCGAAAAGTTGAAGAAGCAGGTCGGCGACCGCATCGTGCTGCACGGCATCAATTACAAAGACATCAACCTGGAACTCGAGATCGTCGGCACGTTTCCCGAAGGACGCTACGATCCGCTGGCCGCGATCAACATCGAGTACCTGATCGCGGCACTCGACGTTTACAAACGCGAGCATCGCGGCACGCCGCATCCGCTGGAAGACAAAACGTTGAACCTCGTCTGGCTACGGGTGCCCGACATGGCGACGTTTCAGAAGGTTTCGCAGCAGATTTCGGAGTCACCGTCGTTCACCAATCCGGCGGTAAAAATCGAAACGCAGGCGGCGGGTATCGGTACGTGGATGGAAGCGTATCGCGACCTGATTTGGGCGTTTCGCTTTCTGATCGCACCGGCGATCATCGCCACCTTGGCGTCGATCATTGCCAACGCGATCAGCATCAGCGTCCGTGAGCGGCAGTTGGAATTTGCCGTGATGAAAGTGCTCGGGTTCCGGCCGAACCAACTACTGGGGCTCGTCATCGGCGAGTCGCTGCTCTTGGGCGGCCTCGCGGGACTCATCGGTTCGGCGGGCACGCTGTACATCGTCAACAACTACTTCGGCGGCATCAAATTTCCGATCGCCTTCTTCGGCATCTTCATGATCCCGACGGCCGCGCTCGTTTGGGGCCCGGCGATCGGCATCGGGGCGTCGTTCATCGGCAGCTTCTTGCCGGCTTGGAGCGCGCGCAGCGTGAAGGCCGCCGAAGTCTTTGCGAAGGTGGCGTGAGATGGGAAACGCGGCAAAGACGCTTGGGTTGATGCTGTTGGCGATGGCCGGCATTTCGTTTGGTCTACGTTCGCTTGGCATCGGCATTTCGGTACTTTTCGGGCTCTGGGTGGACGGCAAGACGATCATCGCCGTCGCGCTAGCGGCCGCGCTCATCGTCGGGCTGTTGGCGATCGGCCGGATTGCGCGTATGTACAACCTGCAGAACTTGGCGGTGCGCCGGCGGACGACCGGCCTCACGCTCTTGGCGTTCGTGCTCGTGATCGGGCTGCTCGTCATGATGATGGCGTTCGTCAACGGCATGTACGCGCTGACCGAATCCTCCGGCCGGCCGGGCAACGTTGTCGTCTTGGCCGAAGGCTCGACCGACGAGAGCTTCAGCAACCTCGGCTTTTCTGACGTCGGTGAAATCGAGTTTCAGCCCGGCATCGTCCGCCGCGGCGATAAGCCGCTGGTGAGCCGCGAGGCGTACTACATCGTCAACCAGCCGATTCCCCCGACGGCCGGCGACGCGCCGGAGCGAACCGTGTGGAACTTCTGGGGCTTGGTGCCGGCCGGCAAAAAGCCGACGCGGCGGTTTCTGCAAATCCGCGGCGTCGACGAACCGCAGCTCGCCGCGGAGGTGCATCAACTCGCGCTCTACGAAGGCGGCAGTTGGTTCACCGATGCCGGCGTCCGCACGCTGCCGATCGAACAGCAACCGGCTGGCGCCGCTCAAACAACCAACGAGGCACAGCAAGCGGAGGCCGCGGCGGCCATCGAAGCGGTGGTCGGCGAAGGGATTGCCGGTCAGTTGGCTCGCGACCAAGGGCTCGACCCGGCCGTGAAACCTCGGCTCGACGTCGGCGACCGGTTCCAAGTGA
>JAFLCO010000242.1 GCA_017303535.1 Planctomycetota bacterium | reverse complement strand
GAGGCCGTGCAGAGGTATCTTGGCGATAAGTCGACCGGCGAGCCGGGCCGCGTGCCGATGTGGGCGACGCACGCACGCTGCCGCGAACTGGCAGGGCGTCTCTTTTCAGTAACGGCCGAGCAAACGGCGCTGGTGAGCAGCACCACCGAGGCGCTTAATACGATCGCCCAGGGCATACGTTGGCGGCCCGGCAACGAGGTGGTTTTCACATCGGTCGAGTTTCCGTCAAATATGTGCCCTTGGGTCGTGCTGGCGGAGCGCGGCGTGGCGACGAAGATTGTTAGGCCGCGTGCAAACGGGCTCGTCGAGGTCGACGACCTGCTGGCAGCGGTCACTCCGCGAACACGGCTCGTGACCGTAAGCCAGGTGAGCTACGCGACCGGACAGCATTTGAACGTCGCGGCCTTGTGGGACCGTTTGAAATCGACGGAAACGCTGCTCTGCGTGGATGCGACTCAAGCCGCCGGTCGCGTGCCGGTGCGCGGCGATCAGGCCGACTTTTGCGTGGCGAGCACTTTCAAATGGCTTAACTCGATCCACGGTGCCGCGATTCTGACGGCCGGGCCGCGGGCGCTGGATCAAGGTGTGGCAGGGCCTGCCGGTTGGTTCTCCGCCGAGAGCGTTTACGCCGATGATCGGCTCGAGCGGTTTCATCCGCGCGGTGATGCCGGCCGATATCACGCGGGCATGCCAAACTTCGACAGCGTCTACGCGCTGGCGGCGGCGCTGGAATATCACACGGCCGAACGCGTCGCTGCACGGCGAGCGGCGCTGGAACCGCTGGTCGCGATGTTGTGCGACGGACTCGTTCGCCAAGGGCGACCACTGCTGACGCCTACAAATGCCGCGGACCGGGCGGGCATCGTGGCGTTTAGCTGCCCGACGGCCGAGCAGGCTAAACGGCGTCTTGCGGAACTCGGCATCTTTACGCACGGCGATGATGGTCGACTGCGGGCCGCCGTGCATTGGTACAACACGGCCCAGCATGTCGAGCGATATCTTGCTGCGCTTGGCGACGTGTTGAAATAGCCGCAGCGTCGCGAAGCAGCACCTCGCAGGCGCGCTACAGCGATTGCGTTTCCGCAAGCGTTTCGCGATACGGCTCGTAGTTTTCTCGACGCAAACGCCGGCCGGACAAAAATGTGTAGCGAATACCTCGCCAATCGACGCGGCGTGCCAGGGGCAGCGACCACGCGATGGCCCCGTAGATCGACTGTGTGAGCAGCAGGGCGATCGGCATCTTGACGAGCTTGGCGGGCGTGTACCAGTCGGTCGGATCGCCTCGCGCACGAACGATGCGGCGGACGGCCCCTTCGATCGGCACCAAAAGAATGAGCATCGACACATAATAGACGCCGAGCGAAATCGCCAGCGGCGCGACTTCGGCGAATCGGCCCGTCACCGCCGCGAAGAGGCAAACGGCGATCGCCGCGGCAAAAAAGGCCGTGCTGATGAGGCCATGCCCCCAGACGAGCGCCACATGGGAGTGATAGCGCACGATCAACATCTGCCGGCGGCAGAAGCGGAAGTAGCCGGGAATATCGGACGACTCCCGATTGACCATGATTAGCGACGGGACGAACTGGAGCCGCAGTTTGTTGCGCCGTAGGACGTCGAAGAGCATCGTATCTTCGCAGAGCGTGCGCGACATGCGGTGGCAGTAGTCGCTGTCGCGAACGAATTTTGCTCGGACGGCCAAGGTGCCGCCCCAGGCAATTCGGTGCCAGTACATAGGAACGATTGCCGCGGCGTTCCAAAGATGCCGCACGAGCCCGCCCCAAGCGGCGTCGCCGGGCATGTACCAGCGATTGCCCGTGGCGGCGCCGACGCGAGGATCGGCCAGCGGGGCGACGAGTTCACGGAGCCAAGTGCGATGCGGCGTGCAATCGGCGTCGATCGTTGCGACCACTTCGACATCTTCGCCTAGTTTGCCGTAGGCCTGAATCAGGGCGGCGTTTTTCAGCGAGCAGGTTTCCGGTCGATCGCGCAACTCTTCAATGACGATCCGCGGCGCAGTGCCTGTCGCCATGTGCGAGCCGAGAATTTCGTCGACCGCTCGCCAAGCGGGATCGCCGCGGCTATCGATAACGATGCGAATCGCGAACCGCGGATAGTCCTGTGCCAACAGGCCTTCAAGGCAGCGGCGAAGAAAGGGATCGGACCCGCGCAGGCAGAGGACAACTTCGACGCGCGGGCAATCATTATCTGTTGCCATGCGGCGCTTCGAAGCGAGCAGCATGGCGACGTAGCCGCCCGCTACGGCCGTTTGCAGGGTAACGATTCCCCAGCCAAGCCAAGCGAGCGCCAACGCAAACCCGCTCAGCGTGAAAGCGCCCGTGGAAAGGGCAACGAGTGATCCGAGCAACGGAATCACCCCGGCTTAGGAGTTTCCGCCGACCATCGAACGCATGCCCGTAAGGTCGGCCGTCGGCATCGGCGGACGCGGCATCGAGGCTTGTTGGCGGCGTTTGCCCCAGCGGTCTTCTTCGCCGTAAGCGATGAAGCGATGAATCATGGCTTCATCCAAATCGGGGCACGGAAGATCGCCGGCAACGCGATCGAGGTTGCGAGTGTCGAACCGCGGGTCCGTCGTCAGGTACGACTGATATATCTCAATTGCAGCATGTCCTTCGCGTTCCAACTCGTTCATTTCTGAAGGCGAGAGTTGTTGATCGCCGGCGAATTCAACACCGGTCGAGTTGAAGTATCTGCCGATGTAATCGACGAGTTGCCGCAGCGTAATCGGATTGCGGGGCGCCAAGTGATAGGTTTGGCCGTGCGCCGAGGGGGTCGTGAAGATGCGACACATGGCGGCCGAGACCCAATCGACCGGCACGATGTTGCGGAACTCATTGCCCGTGCAGTTCCAACGCGCTCGAAATCGGCGAACCCCGTCGGCGTCGGGCTCTTGCTGCGGCATCATCAGTGCGATCATGCGCAAGTAAAGGTACAGACCGTGGTAGGTGCTGGTGTAACCGGTAACCGAATCTCCGGCGACGACGGCCGGGCGGTAGATCGTGGTCTGCTCGAAGAAATTCGCCTCGCGAACGGCTTTCTCCGCCAAGAACTTGCTGTCTTCGTAGTCGTTGCGAAAGCCTTGCCCGCAGGCGAATTCATCTTCCATGATCGGACCGTGCCGATCACCGGAGACGTAGGCCGTCGAAACATAGTGCATCTGCCGCATGTCGAGCGAGTCGCACGCTTCAAGCAGGTTCTGAGTCCCGTAAAGGTTCGTGTGCCACGGCTCGCCGGCGCGATCCGAACCGTAGAATTCCAGCACGGCCGCGTTGTGCAGCACCGCGTCGCAGTTCGCTTTCACCCACGAGCGGGCTTCCGCGGACAAGCCTAAGCCAGGTTGCGTTACTTCGCCGGCGACCACCTGAGGACGCGGCAGCGAACGGTCCATCTGCCGTTCCCACATCTGCAGCAATTGATCGATGCGTTGAGCCGCCGATTGCTTCTTCGAGGGGCGGACCAAGACGCAGAGATTATGACCGGCGGTGAGTAGATCGCGCATCAGATAGCGGCCGATCAGTCCCGTGGCTCCGGTCACGAAAGTGCATGAAGATTTCTTGGGCATCGTTCTCTGGAACTATTCGAGCTAATCTCAGAAAGAATTTCGCGATGTCGCCATTTAGGCAATCGGCGGTCCAACGACCAGATCAATTCGTCGACCTACCCAGTTTATGGGAGTCGGTATGGTAAACTGTCGTGGTCTTTCTGACCACCACGATTTAACAGGTTTTTTTCGCTGCCATCATGCGCTAACCCGCTTCAGGGTAAGGGAATACGCTCAACGCCGCCTTCCGTGCACCTCCAAGCGTATCGCTTCCAATCTTCGGAAAATGGACCAATTCGCGGATCTTCTATCAAGAGCATATCGCCCGGCCTGGCCACTCTACGGAAGTAAATTTCGAAGTTCCGGTGAGTGGGAGGCTGCGGAACGTTCAGGTTTTTCCAGTAAGGGCCTTCGGCACCTTGCATTCGATAGGCCGTGCCCGGCGTGTCGCGTCCCGGGATGAACGTGGCGGTCGGGACATTCGCCGAGTAGAGGCAGTGGCACAAGTACGCATCGAGCCGACCGGCGTAGTAGAGCAAAGGTGATAGCACGAGCAAGCCGACCGCGACCGCTGCATAGCGTCCTGTGCGGAGAACCGTATCGCTCAGCGACTCTTGCCATAGGCCGACAAAAACGAGGGCCGCGCCGGCCAACGCGAGGTTCCAGCCCCATACGGATGAATTCCAACCGCGCTTGGCTGGGTCGAGGCCTTCCATGCTTGCCAGCATTATCACGATGCCGATGTGCAACAGCGCTGCAACGGCCGCGACCGGCCTTCGCGCGGGCCGCCACCAGAGCAACACGCCGAGCAACAACTCAACGGTGGCGATCGCTGCGGCAAAAGGCTTCGCCCCGCTGATCAAACTTGGCCAGCGATCGACCGCGAAGATGCCATTCCAAAGCCAGGGGGCCACTTCATTGAAGTACCCCTCGCTTAGTAGTTTATGGATTCCGGAAAAGAGCCACAGGGAACTGAGATGGGCACGCCCAATTAATTGGGCCGCAGGCTGAGGCCAACAGCCGAGCATGAGCAGCCAAAAGGAGAAGATTTGCGGCTGCATTCGCGTTTGATCAGCCGTCATCGCGACGACTCCGACCAATACGTTTGCGATCAATCCGAGTCGGGGCCAAACGACGAACAGGCAGGCAGTGGCCAAAAGCAATTCGCCGTAACCGTCGAACGGCGGAAGTTCGACCCACGGCAGCAGCGGCGGCTCGGCTCGCTCCGTCCACAAACGCGGCGTGACCCAGATCGTGGCCGCGTACATGGCCGCCAGCCAAGCACGCAGCCCGACGATGGCGCGATCCGCCAAGGACGGAGATTTCGACGTCTGACTTTGGTCGATCCGTGGCATTGCGCCGACATATCAAGGAGGGGTGCTCGTCCGATGGACATGCGACAGTGTAACGGCCGGCTGCTTTACGCGTCGAGCTTTAGGCACTAAGCGGTTTTTCCACCTTACAAGTCGCCGGCGGTATAATTTCCCGCTTCTACGTCAATTCGAATATTCCCCAGCGATGGCCGAGCACAACATGCTTCGTTGGTTGCCGTGGCGAGCGATTCGATGGTTTGCGATCGCGTATTTGAGTGTGTTGCTGATGCTGCTGTTCGTTGAGAATCGATTGATCTTCGCGCCAACTCGCAATCCGCGCGGCACTTGGAATCCGCCGACGTCGCAAGGCGAAAGCGTTTCTTTTGCCGCGAGCGACGGCACAAAGCTCACCGGCTGGTATCTTCCGCATCGGCAGCCGTCGGCCGTCGTGCTCTTCGCCTGCGGCAACGGCGGCAACGTTTCGTATTGGGCCGATTATTTTCGCACGTTGCAACTGCAGACCAGGGCCGCGATCTTCGGCTTCAATTATCGCGGCTACGGCACCAGTGAAGGCTCGCCCAGCGAAAAGGGGGTGCTCGACGATGCGCGCTCGGCCCGGCGGTGGCTCGCAACGCGTGAGCAAGTGCCGGAAGATCAGATCGTGTTGATCGGTCGCTCGCTCGGTGGTGGAGTCGTCGTCGACCTTGCGCAAGACGGTTGCCGTGCGTTGGTGGTGGAAAGCTCGTTCACGTCGCTGCCCGACGTCGCGGCGCGCATCTATCCGTTCCTGCCGGTGCGGTACGTCATGCGTACTCGGTTTGATTCCCTGCGAAAGATATCCGCTTACGACGGCCCGCTTTTTGTCAGCCACGGAGATGCCGACGACTTGATTCCGATCACGATGGGTCGCGCTCTTTACGACACGGCTCCCGGCAACCTTAAACGCTTCTTCACGGTCGAAGCCGGCGGACACAACGATCCGCAGCCGCCGGAGTACTTTCGCGAACTCGCGGAGTTCTTGGAGCAACTCCCCTCGCGATGACGAAACGTCGCAATAAGCCGCGGCCTTACGGCAACCGCAGCGTAACGCCGGGGCGAAGGTTTTCGAGGTTTTCGCCCAAAGTAGTTCGATTGGCTTCGTACAGCTCGGTCCAACGCGAAGCTTGACCGAGTTGTTTACGGGCAATATCGAACAGCGTGTCACCTTCGCGAACGGTGTAACTTCCGCCTGCGCTCGCCGCGCGAACGTTGTTCGTCGTCGGATCGGCCCCGCCGATTAATTCCGGAAACCGTTGCTTCAGAAAGTCTGCCGGCGGAGCATCCAGCACGTTTCCGCTGCGAATTCCTTCGGCAGTTGGGTAACGATCGCTGTTGTATGCGAAGAGCGCTCGATAGAGCGAGCCGTCACCGTAAACTTTTTGGGCGATCGTAAACAGCGTCTGGCCGGGAGCGACGACGTACGGCTGATCACGGCCTGAGGCGACGGGCAGTGTTGCCGAGGCCGGCGACACGCTCGACGTCGTGGATTGGGGCATGGTCGCGGGTTGCGGGTAGCCTGCCGCTGCGGGAGGTGCCAGCGTCGCAATACCCGATGGTTGCGACGGAACCGTCGTCGTGGTCGTATTGCGCGGTTGCGTGGTTTGTGTGCCCGCCGCACCGCTCGGCGTCGTGGACGTTAGCGGCTGCGGCGGCAGCGTTCCCGCATCGAACGGGCGCAACTCGCGCACGGAAGCAGCGGTCGGGGGCGTATTCGACGCAGCCATGCTCGTCGAACCAATGTTCCCAATGTTCGGGGTCGCAAAGCGGCCATCGTCGGTCGGGCGCGCTGCTGCAGGCGGTTGTGAAGTGAGAGTCCCGGGTGACGCCGATGTAACGGCCGAAAGATTATTGGTCGTTGTAGGGGGCGTTGATCGAAGCGGATTCGTGGCGCCGGCGGTCGCGACTGCGGACGTCGTCGTTGAAGGCATGCTATTCGCAAGGGGCGGCACGCTCGACGCCAGGGGTTGCGACGACGCGGATATTGGCGACGGCGAAGCGTAACCGGCTACTGATGGGCTTGAAGGACCAGCGGCATAGCGATTATCGGTCGAAATTCCGGAACTCGAGTTCGACGGCATGCGCGCCGGGGACGATGTTGACGCCGCCGCGGAACTTGGCGCTTGCGAAGTCATCCCCGCGCCGGTCGAACCATAAGCCGTGGTAGAAACGCTAGTCGCGGCCGGGCTCGTCGCAAACGGTGAGCCACCGCTACTAGCGAAGGAGTTCGCCGCCTGCGGTTGCTGACGCTGCTCGGCCACAAATGTCGGCCTGCTCTGCGATGCAGGCGAACTATTGAAATGTTGCGGCGCGTTCGGCGTCATCGGGCTTGTAGGGGGCGCGGGCGTGGCTGACGCGACGCCGGCGACGTTGATATCGATCGCTGGTCCGCTGTCGGCGTTCATGAGGCGCATCGTCAGAACGCCGCAGAACGTCAAAAACAACATTCCTACGAAGGATAGCCCCAGTTTTTTCTCTAGGCTCATTTTGCCTCCTCCTTGAGGCCGTGATCTTCGTGGACGCGGTTCTCCGCCTGGCTCAGTTGGAGACTTCTTGTCGGGCGCTCGCTTGCGCTTGAAAAACGTCAGTTTCATATCCGTGGCGTCCCTGCCGTCGGGTTGATCATTGCCGTGCGAAGTTTGGCGCTTCTCGCTCGCGGGTTGCGCGCCAATTCTGCTTCGCCGGCGGTGATGGGTTTCTTGGTGAGGGGGGTCCAGCGGGCATCATCACGAAACGCATCTTTCACGATGCGGTCTTCCAGCGAATGAAACGTGATCACGGCGACCCGACCGCCGACGCGAACGCACTCCGGCGCATCGCGTAAAAAGTTTTCGAGCGCTCCGAGTTCGTCGTTCACGGCGATTCGCAGGGCCTGAAAAGTACGTGTGGCCGGGTGAATGCGCTGGGCGTCGGGCGTACGCGGGATACAACGTTTGACAAGCTCGGCCAGTTCGAAGGCCGTAGTGATCGGCTTCTCTCGACGGCGCTCAACGATCGCGCGTGCGATTCTTCGACTGAACCGCTCCTCGCCGTACTTGTAGATGAGATCGGCCAGCGGTTGCTCTTCGAGCTTGCGAATTAGTTCACTCGCCGGAACACCTTCGCTGACGTCAAAACGCAGGTCGAGCGGGCCGTCGGCCGTGAAACTGAAGCCACGGCTTGCGTCCGCGAGTTGGTCGCTGGAGAGACCGATGTCGATCAGCGCGCCGTCGAATCGCTCAAGGCCGATGTCGTCGAGCACGAGTTTCACGTCGCGGTAGTTGGCCCATAGCGGCGTCAGGGCGACGTCGGCATGTGCTTTCTGCGCGGCTTCCACGGCCCGCCGGTCGCGATCGAGCGCGTACACGCGACCGCCGGGGACGACGCGCTCGGCCAGCCGTCGGGAATGGCCGCCGCCGCCGAGGGTGCCGTCAAGTAAGATTTGCCCCGGCTGCGGATTCAATTGCGCAAGCACTTCCTCCATGAGCACCGGCACGTGCTGTGTGGAGAAATCGTCCATCGGCGGCTTGCTTCCTGCTTGCCCAAGTGCGGCCTTCTAGGGTCTGCATCATGCAAACGACGGCCGTGCGGGCAGGATGGTAGCAAACCGGTGCGATTCGGAGTAAGAGCAACCCACCGTTGACGCATCCATGTGTCAAGGCGGGTGGGTGCCGCAGTTCGGAGGACGACTGCTATCGTTCGTAGAAGCTGCTTCATGCGGCCCTGGCCAAGTGACGTGCCGCGACGATCGGTGGCCGTGACCGTCGCTGCTATCACTCGGCGCTACGAACTCTCGGACGGACGCTGCCCAATGAATTGTTGCGGTGAATGGTTGTGATCTGACTTTATCTGCCGCCGTCAGCGGCGGTCGATCCAAACGCTTCTTCCGCGATCCGATCAAACTCGGCCGACTGCTCGGCTAGGTAGCGTTCCCAACGCTGCTTGTCCCAAATCTCCAGATGGTCCTGAACGCCGAGTAGCACGACTTCCTTGATTAATCCGGCGTGCGTTAACAGCGCTGCCGGAATGCGAAAGCGGTTCTGGTCGTCGAGTTCGACCCGTTCGGCCTGCGCGTAAAACGCCCGGCCGAAAGCTCGCACATCCCGACGGTTCGGCGAAGTCGCCGCCAGTCGCTCCCCCAGCGCGGTCAATGAGTCTTCCCTGTACAAAGCCAGCGACGCATCCGTTCCCGGCGTGAGGAACAGCCCCAGCGCCTTCGGGTCTGTCCCGGTCTCCAGAACTTCCCGGATGCGTTTAGGAAGGGCGATCCGCTGCTTGTCGTCGATGACGCGAGGAAACGTCCCGGTCAGCAGCATGATTCACCACTTTTCCCCAATCAGCACCACGTAGACCCAAAGATAAGAATCTGGCGCGTTCCGTCAAGCAGAAATATGAGGCCTGAAAACAGGGCCTTTCGACGCGTTTGCTTCAATTTCACGGCGTTTCGTCGCAAAGAATTCGAAAGACGCGGTTTCCCACGCGAACTCATCGAAGTTCCCCTACCGCCCCCCAGTCGCAACTCGGTACAGTGCCGAGGTGCGAGTTTGGCCGCTGGTTCGTCTTGTTCCGCAGGTCGCTCGTTTGCTCGACCGAATCCCGCGGATCTGGACTCATGTCGGAACTCGACGCCTACGACTATTCGCTCCCTAAGGAACTCATCGCCCAAGAGCCGCTTCCCGTCCGTAGCAATGCCCGGCTCTTGGTCGTCGATCGGGCTCGCGGCCGTTGGGAGCATCTGCACGTTCGCGACTTGCCCGATTTGCTGAATCCGAGCGATGCTCTGGTCATCAACGACACGAAAGTCGTTCCGGCCCGGCTGATCGGCAAGCGGGCCGTCAGCCAAGGCAAATGGGAGGGGCTCTTTCTCTCGCTCACGGAAGAAGGCTTCTGGCAAATTCTCTGTAAGACACGCGGACATCAGAAGCCGGGTGATCAGATCGTGCTGACAAACCGGCGGGCGCGCGACGATGTCCGTCTACGGCTGATCGAGAAACAAGAAGGTGGCGTGTGGCTCGTCTATCCGGAAACGGAAGAGACCACTTGGGAATTGCTGGCTCGCGTCGGTCGGGTGCCCTTGCCGCATTACATTCGCGGCGG
>JAFLCO010000241.1 GCA_017303535.1 Planctomycetota bacterium | reverse complement strand
GCAAGGCGTTCGCTAGGGCCTCGGCATGAGCCTCGCGCCCCATCGACAGGGCCGCAACGACCGGATTTCGCGGCTTACGTCGAGCTTTCCGCAGGCGGCGGCTCGAACTTCGGGGCGGTCGCTTCTTCGCGATCTTCGATGGCTCGCGACGGCCGCGAGGTTTGCGAATACGAAGCCGACGAGTAGCTCGACCGCGAGGCCGAGTTCAGGTCTTCTTCGATGCCGCTCATCCCCTTCTTAAACTCGCCGAATCCCTTGCCGATGCTTTTGGCCACCTCCGGCAGCCGGTTGCCGAACAGCAACACGGCGATCACGCCGACGATGATGAACTCCATAGGACCAAGGCCGAACATAAACGTGCTCCTTCTCAGACTTCTGCCCGATGGTACGCGCGGCCAACCTGCGGTGATGAAAACAGCAAGGCTCGCGGCGCGGTGTGCTACTCGCACGTTGTAAGTTTAGGCGACGTTCGCCGGCCCGATCCGCCGAACAATGTTCGACCGGCCGGAGAAGTCGCTCGATTTTTCAAACGACAAATCAGCGAGACTAACCGTTCGACTTCGGCGCCGTCTTCTCTTTGTCGGCGTCGTCTTCGATGCCGGCCACGCCCTTCTTGAACTCCGTGATGCCCTTGCCCATCGATCGCATCACGCTCGGCAGACGGTTGCCGAACAACAGCAAGATCACCAACGACACGACGACCAACTCGACCGGACCGACACCGATGGCAAAAAGCGGGCTCATAAAAGTCACTCGACGGGTTAAGACGACCAGTTGCGGAAACGGGAAACGCCACGGACGCCGGCGCAAACCGCAAGGCGTCGAGAACGACACTTCATTGTACTGAAGGGAAGGAAGCCGTGGTTCGACGGCTTTTCAATCGCATCGGCATTCCAGGCGTGCCGGGCGACGGAAGGAGGACGCTCGCAAACCCGCGATAAAGCCCGAATATTCGAGCCAACCGCAATTCCCGACCGTCCGCAAGGAACTCGCCGAAAGGCCCTCCGCGACAAGTATCGCGGGCCCGATCCGCTCAGGTCGCCCGATAAACTCAAGGCGGCGCCACGGCTAAGAAATCCCTGCATCTTCGATTCTACCGACGGGACGGGGGGAGTCAAATAGAAAGATGGGGCTGAGAAACGAGTCAAAATCGACGTAAGTGTCCGAACGCTGGCGCGACTTACGACGAAAGCGCAATTCTGTTGCAATTACGAATGCGTGCAACTTTTCAGATTAGCACGCACCCTTAATTCCTAAGTATGTCGTGCGTGCAAAAGTCCGGAGTTGCGCGCACCCCCCGGGTTTTGCACGCAGTGCGCGTTGACGTAAGTGCCGATTCGCTTGCGCGACTTACGTCGATTCTTGAAGGGCGTCGAGTCGGCCCTTCTCCCCTCGTGGGAGACTGGGTTATTGGTCACCTCCTGCCGGAGGCGACGGGCGGCGAAAGCCGCGGATGAGGGGGCGGCCCCTCTAACCAAACGCCGCAACATCAAGCAGCGTAAAGACTCCGGTCGCTGACGCTCCCGGCTCGCTGTCGGCGTCGATCAATGAATCGACGCTGCCCCCGGGCGACTCGCCCGGGGCTAAGACAAAACAGACCAAATTGTCAAAGAACCAACCCCGTATTTTCCACTTTTGCGAGGTCAATTCCAGGGCGTTTTTGGCCACTTGCGATTTTCTCAGACTGCCGCGAAAACTAGCCGACAGCCGTCTATTCCCACTCAATCGTCGCGGGCGGTTTGGAGCTGATGTCGTAGACGACGCGGTTGACGCCCTTCACTTCGTTGATGATTCGCGTCGAGATGCGGGCGAGCAAGTCGTAGGGCAGCCGGCTCCAGTCGGCCGTCATGAAGTCTTCGGTGTTTACGCACCGTACGGCGATCGCTTCTTCATACGTGCGGGCATCGCCCATCACGCCGACGCTTTGCACCGGAAGCAGCACGGCGAAGGCCTGCGACGTTTCACGGTACAGGCCTGCCGTTTTGATTTCGCCGACGACGATGGCATCGGCTTCGCGAAGTTTGTCGAGCCGCGGCCGCGTGATTTCGCCGAGGCAGCGGACCGCAAGGCCGGGGCCCGGAAACGGGTGCCGCCAGACGATTTCTTCCGGCAGTCCAAGCTCCGTGCCCAGCGCACGGACTTCGTCTTTAAAGAGGTCCCGCAGCGGCTCGATCAGCTTGAATTGCAGATCGTCCGGCAGGCCGCCGACGTTGTGGTGCAGCTTGATCGTCGCCGCCGGGCCGTCGGCCGCCGCGCCGCTTTCGATCACGTCGGGATAGAGCGTTCCTTGTGCGAGAAACTCGGCATCTTTGATTTTGGCCGCCTCATCGCTGAAGCAATCGATGAACGTGTGCCCGATGCGGCGGCGTTTCTCTTGCGGGTCGGTGATGCCGGCAAGCCGCTGCAAGAAGCGATCTTCGGCCTTCACCACATGCAGGTCGGTCTTGAAGTGGCCCGAGAATTCGCGGATCACCGTCGCTTCTTCGTCTTTGCGCAAGAGCCCGTTGTCGACGAGGATGCACGACAGTTGCTCGCCGATGGCCCGCGAGAGCAGGGCGGCCACGACCGACGAATCGACGCCGCCGCTGAGACCGCAGATGACTCGCTTACTGCCGATTTGCGTGCGGAGCCGCTCGATCGTTTCGCGGGCAAAGTCTTCAATCTTCCAGGTGCCCGCACAGCCGCAGATGCGCTTGAGGAAGTTGCCGAGGATTTGTTTGCCGAGCGGCGTGTGCGTCACTTCCGGATGAAACTGCAACCCGAAGATCGGCAGCGTCGCATGTCGCACGGCGGCGATCGGGCAGGTGCCCGTGGCGGCGAGCGGTTGGAAGTCGCCGGCCACGCGCGCCACTTGGTCGCCGTGGCTCATCCAGACTTCCATCTCGGCCGGCACGCCTTGGAAAAGTTCGCTGCCGGCGCCGGTCACCTTGATTTGAGCGCGGCCGTATTCGCGAGCCGGGGCGCTTTCGACTTTGCCGCCGAGCGAATCGCAGGCGAGTTGCATGCCATAGCATATGCCGAGCACCGGAATGCCGAGGTGAAACAAGCCGCCGTCGCACTTCGGCGCGCCCTTCTCATACACGCTCGACGGACCGCCCGAGAGAATGATCCCCTTAGGATTGATCTCGCGCAGGCGCTCGGCCGTGATGTCGTGCCGGACGATCTCGCAGAACACCTGCTGCTCGCGCACGCGACGGGCGATCAGCTGTGCGTACTGCGAACCGAAGTCGAGGACGACGACCTTCTCATCGACCAATCGCGACACGGGGGGAGCCTTCTCAGCGGTGGCGGCCATAATCTGCGTCTTCCCTGAAACGAAGAACCCGTCGGGCTCACAGGCGGAGCCGGCGACGGGTGACGAAACCGCGATTATAAGAATCAGCGACGGCTAGGGCTAGCGGCCGCCGTGGGGCGATTGTCGCTTCGTAAGTGCTTCACTAGGATGCTGTTGCGATCGTGTAGACCGACGAAAAAACCGCGGAGACTAGCTCCGCGGCTAAATACATGCGGTAGCAATTTCCTTTTGCAACGGCGGTTTCTCGTGCTCATTCTGCTTACCAATGACGACGGCATTTACGCTCCCGGCATTCGGGCCCTCGAAAAGGAACTGCGGCAGATCGCCGAAGTCGTGGTCGTGTCGCCTGCCGTCGAGCAGAGCGGGGTCGGGCATTCGGTGACGTTTCTGAGCCCAATCGTCGTTCGGCAGGAGTACGCCGAAGAGCAGCCGCGGGGTTGGGCCGTCGAAGGAAGCCCGGCCGATTGCGTGAAGCTCGGGCTGTTTGAATTCTGCCCGCGGCGGCCCGATTTGGTCGTCAGCGGGATCAACGGCGGGCTGAACGCCGGAATCAACGTGCTGTACTCCGGCACGGTCGCCGCCGCCATCGAGGGGGCATTTTTCGGGCTGACCAGTGTGGCGGTAAGTCTGGAATATAACGAACATGCGGAATTCCAGAAGGCAGCGGTCTTGGCGCGGAAGGTGATCCTGCAAATTCTGGAACAGAAAGGACCGGAGCCGCAGCTTTACAACGTGAACATCCCCGGCGCCGCCCTGACAGACGACAAGCCTGAAGTAAAGATCGTGCCGATGGGGCTGGATCGTTACGGCGAGGCTTACGAGAAACGAATCGATCCGCGCGGCCGGCCCTACTACTGGGCCACGACGGATCCGCCGCCGCGCCCCGGTGAAACGGAAACGGACCTGACGGCGTTGTCGAAAGGGTTCGTGACCATAACGCCTTTAGACTTCGATCTCACAAAACACAAATACCTGACGCAGATGTCGAGCTGGAAATTTCCGCTCTGACGTCTGCGTACCGCAGAGACAACACGACGGCGACGTGCGGCGATTCCCCGGCTTCCGACCCAGAAGCCCGCCCGCGTGGTCGGAACGTGCGACAGCCGTGAGTCCTCCCCGATGAAACGCCTTTTGATTGCGGCGGCCTGCGTGGCCGCGGCCGTCTGCGGCGCGCTCCCCCGCGCCGAAGCCGGCGGTTATCTCTTCGAACGTTCGTACTACAGCCACGCGCCGGCCAAGCCGGTGATGATCGGGCCGCAAACGCATCGAGCGCCGCTCGGCCCGGTGTTCTCGCGCCCGCAAGGCGTGGCCGTCAACAGCGGCTATCGTCTGCAACAGAGCATCATGCGCGTCGGCGGGCAGGTCGTCGATCAGACGTACAATTGGGACTCGTGGATTCAGACGACGAATAAACAATAAACGCGGCGTTTACTCGAAACGTTTAGCCGCATCGCTTGCGATGCGCGTACTCGTAGAGCAACAGCCGGCGCAGCGACACGCGCATCGCAAGCGATGCGGCTAAACGTCATACGGAACGACGAAGCTCCAATTCTGTCGGCGTTTCCCCTCTTTGATCGGATTTTGCTCGACGTATCGGGTCGCACGGCGAATATCGGCCGGCGACTCCAGATAGACGCGCCAGCCGCGTTTTCCCCAGACGGGGCGCTCTGTCGGCCAATCGCCGTCGTCACGCAGTCTTTGCGTGGCTCGCGCCCGCATGTGGCCGGCCATCGTTTCAGCCTTGCGGCCGGTACGCTTCAGCACCATGTGCACGTGGTCCGGCAGAATGGCAAGTGCCCAGAGCACGTAGCCGGATTCGGCGGCGGCGTCATTAAATCCGCGCGCGACATGCGTCGCTTCGACGCCGGAAAGCTCCACGGCAGGATGGGCAAGCGTTCGTTTGGCCGCAAGACGTGCGGAATGATCGTGTGGGGCTGCGGCCACGGATTGGCGCGTCTTCACTTTCGTCGCCTTGCCGTAACGGAAGGCGTCCCAACTGCCGACGAACTTTGAATACGAACCGCGGGGGTCGTTCGGCATCCAGAATCCGTACATCCCGAGGATGACGTGATAGCCGATGACCATTTCGACGCTCACTCGCGAGTATCGTTTAGCCGCATCGCTTGCGATGCGCGTTCTTTTCAACGCGTGATATTGAAACGGACGAGGACGCGCCGGGCAAGCCCGGCGGCTAAACAGGAACTGACGTATCGCGACTATCCGCGCTTCGGGCGCGGGATTCTTGCGCCGCCTCCTTTGCCTATTCCTTTGCCGCGGCGGCCTTTCCCTTCCGTGGGCGTTTCGGCGACGACGGTCGCCGGCTTGCCCATGTGCCCCTTCATCTTTTCGATCCGGTCGCGGATGTTCGCGGCCCGTTCGAACTCGAGATTGTCGGCCGCGTCGAGCATTTCCTTTTCGAGTTCGGCGATGTACTCCTCGGTGATGTACTGAGTTTCCTCGGTGCGGCCGACCGCGGCATTCGCCTCGGCGTGGGCCATCTGCAGCGACTCGATCCCCTGGCGAATCGACTTCTTCACGGTCTCCGGCGTGATGCCGTGCTGCTCATTGTACTCTTGCTGAATCTTGCGGCGGCGGGCCGTTTCTTCGATGGCTCGTTGCATCGATTCCGTGACCTTGTCGCCGTAGAGCAGCACCTTCGCGTTGACGTTCCGCGCGGCGCGGCCGATCGTTTGCATGAGCGACGTTTCGCTGCGGAGAAAGCCTTCCTTGTCGGCGTCGAGGATCGCGACCATCGACACTTCCGGTAAGTCGAGCCCTTCACGTAAGAGGTTCACTCCGACAAGCGCCTCAAAGCGGCCCTCGCGTAAGTCACGCAGGTGCTCCACGCGTTCGAAGGCGTCGAGTTCACTGTGGAGCCATTTGCATTTCACGCCTTGTTCCGTGAGGTAATACGAAAGGTCTTCGGCCAGTCGCTTGGTGAGCGTCGTCACCAGCACGCGCTCGCCGACGGCGGCACGCTCTTTGATTTGCCCAAGCAAATGCGGCACCTGCCCGCGGGCCGGCAGCACCTCGATGACCGGATCGAGCAAGCCGGTCGGGCGAATGATCTGCTCGACCACTTCGCCGCCGGTCTTTTCAAACTCGTACGGGCCCGGCGTGGCGGAAACGTAAACCGCCTGCTGCCATTTTTGCTCCCACTCTTCAAACCGCAGCGGCCGGTTGTCGAGTGCGCTCGGGAGGCGAAACCCGTGCTCAACAAGCGTTTCTTTGCGGCTGCGATCGCCCGCATACATGCCGCGAATCTGCGGGATGGTCACGTGCGATTCGTCGACCACGAGCAGGAAGTCGTTGGGGAAATAATCGAAGAGCGTTTCCGGCGTCGCGCCCGGCGGACGACCGCTTAAGGGGCGGCTGTAGTTTTCGATGCCCGGGCAATAGCCGACTTCCTGCATCATCTCGATGTCGAACCGCGTGCGGGCATTGAGCCGTTGCGCTTCCAGCAGCTTGCCGGCGTTGCGGAGGATTTCGAGTCGGTCGGCCAGTTCTTGCTTGATCGATTCGATGGCGTTTTCAATCCGCGTTTCCGGCAACACGAAGTGCTTCGCCGGGTAGATAAAGAGGTCGTTCTGCTGCTGGATCGTCTCGCCCGTTGTCGGGTTGATGTACGAGAGCGACTCGACTTCATCGCCCCAGAACTCAATGCGGTATGCAAACTCCTCATAGGCCGGCCACAACTCGACGCAATCGCCGCGGACGCGAAACTTAGTGCGCTCGAAGGCGTAGTCGTTGCGGTCGTATTGAATTTCGACCAGCTTCGCGAGCATCTCGTCGCGATCGACTTGCTGCCCGCGGGTGAGCGAGACCATCATCGCCTTGTAATCTTCGGGCGAACCCAAGCCATAGATCGACGACACGCTCGCGACGATCACGACATCGCGCCGGCTCACCAGCGCACTGGTGGCGGCCAACCGGAGCCGGTCGATCGCTTGATTGATCGAGGCGTCTTTCTCGATGTAGATGTCGCGCTGCGGGATGTACGCTTCGGGCTGGTAGTAGTCGTAATAGCTGACGAAGTAATGCACCGCGTTGCGCGGGAAAAACTCTTTGAACTCGCCATAGAGCTGTGCGGCGAGCGTTTTGTTGTGCGAGAGGACCAGCGTCGGCCGGTTGATCTGCTGGATGACGTTCGCCATCGTGAACGTCTTGCCGGAACCGGTGACGCCCATCAGCACCTGTTCGCGGCGCCCCGCCTGCAGGCCGGCAACCAACGCTTCGATGGCCTGCGGTTGATCGCCGGCCGGCGGAAACGGACTTTCGAGATCGAACCCCACGCTTTGCGGCTCCCCGGCTTTCGCCTCGGCACGAGCATCCTAAACGCTCTGACGACGCCGGCGCACGCCGACGCAACCTGTAAGCATACGGGAAACGGGTCGAAAACGGCTAGGGGCGAGGCTGAGAAGCCATCGCAAGGCGGCAAAACGAATCGTGTGCCGACGCCGAGCGAAGTGGAATCGCCGTCGTTTGGGAACGCCGCTTTACGCCGGCGGAGCAGCGGACTACTTGACCTTCACATGCGGCCGCAAAGCTTCCAGCGTTTTCGGGCCGATGCCGGTGACCTCGCTCAGCTCGTCGACGGATTCAAACGGCCCGTTCTGCTTGCGGTAGTCGACGATCCGCTCGGCGATCGCTCGCCCAACGCCGGGCAATTCCACGAGTTCAGGCACGCCGGCCGTGTTGACGTCGACGACGAACGCCGCCGTGCGGTTACCGCTGGAGCCCTCTTTCTCGGCCAACTTTCCTTCCAGGCCGCCATTGCGAACCCACCACACGGCGATGACGACGAGCACCGCGACGATGCCGAGTGCGATAATCGTCTGGTTCGCGCGCCGCACGAGCAAGTAGTCGGAGAGCCGTTGCCAAACCGAGCGGTTCTGCGTCATGGCACGTTTCGAAATGGTGAGGGAATGCCGCCGCCCGGGCGAGCCGGTTATGATGGACTCGCCCAACGCCTTTAGATTACGCGTTCGGATCGAGCTTTTGGAGACGCCTCGCGCGATGGCAGCGAAAGATTATCGGCCGGTGCTTTGGGATGCCGCGTTAGAAGACGACCTGCGGCAGTTGCTCCGGCTGGCGGTTCGCGAAGACTTGGACCGGCATCACGATTGGACGACCGGTATTCTCGTGGCCGACGGTGCCGCGGCTCGAGCGATCGTCGCGGCCCGCGGGCCGGGCGTGGTCGCCGGAATGGCCGGAGCGCGCGTGACTTTGGAAGAGTACGACCGGCGGATCGAGTGGCGGCCGCTGGTCGAAGATGGTGCCGCGGTGGAGAAGGGGACCAAGCTCGCGGAGATCGCCGGCCCGGCGCGAAGCCTGCTGACCGCCGAGCGGCCGATGTTGAACTTGCTCGGTCGTCTCTCCGGCATCGCCACGCTCACGCGGCAGTATGTCGACGCCGTCGCCGGCACGAAGGCTCGCATCTACGACACGCGTAAGACCATGCCCGGCTGGCGACGAGTCGAAAAGTTCGCGGTGCGGATGGGAGGCGGATCGAACCATCGGCTCGGCCTGTTCGACGGCATCCTCATCAAAGACAACCACCTCGCCCAAAGCGCCGAGCAAACCGGCGCGGCCCGCGCGACGCCGGCCGAAGCCGTGCGCCGGTCGAAGGCCTTCATCGCGGAGCGACTCACGGCCGAGCCGCAGCTGCGCGAGTTTTGGGAATCGATGCTGGTCGAAATCGAAGTCGATCGGCTGGATCAACTCGATCTCGTCCTGCCGGAGCGGCCCGACGTCGTGCTGCTCGACAACATGCCGCCGGACGTGCTGCGCGAAGCGGTGCGGCGGCGCGATGCGGTTGCCCCCGAGGTCGAACTCGAGGCTTCCGGCGGCATCAACCTGCGAACGGTCCGCGCCGTTGCCGAGACGGGCGTCGAGCGCATTAGTTGCGGAGCGCTCACGCACTCCGCCCTCTGGTGGGACGTCGGCCTCGACTGGTTGTAACGGTCGTAATGAGGCTGCAAGTTAATCTCCGTGTGCCACGGTGGCTTGCCCACCAGTGCCAGGAGCGACGTTGTTAGAACGCACTGGTGGACTAGCCACCAGTGGCACACACACAAAACAAATCTCCCGTGCGGTTTGACACATCGCGCCGGCGACCTAGCTTTGCCTTGTAGCGGTTACCTTGGGGAGGGGAGCCGGTACACGGCACGGCGAGGACAGGCATGATGCTTGAGGGGACCTCGCCGTGCCATTTTTTTCTTCACGCACCGAACACCCTCGGTCGCGGCGAGGCTAGCGATGTCGGGCGCGTCAACCTTCCACGCAGATCGTCTTTCGCTTCGCGGCGATTCCCGTCGCCTCGCGCGCCGCGCTTTCACGCTCATTGAAACAATGACGGCGATGGCCGTGCTGGCGATCGCCGGTTCGAGCCTGCTGATGGGCATGGCCTCGACCACCGACGGCTCGCGGCAAGCGGTCGAGCGGGCCATTGCTTTGGGCATGGCTCAGCAACTGCTCGACGAAATTTGCGGCATGAAATACTGCGAGGCCCCCGGCGGCGAATATGATACGGGCCTCGGCCCGGGTTCGCCGGAAACGTCTGCCGGAGCCCGTCGCCAATTCGACGACATCGACGACTACAAGGGCGTCAGCACCAGCGTGCCGACTGATCGTTGGGGCATCGCGCTGGGCGCCGACAACGGTCGCCAAGGAACT
>JAFLCO010000240.1 GCA_017303535.1 Planctomycetota bacterium | reverse complement strand
TATTTGGCGAGCGACGCAGCCGTGATGGTCACCGGTACGAGCGTGGCAATCGACGGCGGCAAATCACTCGGCGTGCCGCCGAAGTAGGCGGCTAATCAGCCGGCGGACTTCGCAAGCCGCCGCAGTTCATCGGCGGAGCGGAGCGAAGCGCGATACTCGGGGCTTTCGGTTAATTCCGCCCCCGCGCAAAGTTCCGCAAGCAAGTTCCCGAGCAGCTCACGTTGGAAAATCTCTGTGAGTTGCTCGGCTCGGCGACGGGCGTGATCAACTTGCAATCGCCGCAGCAGTTGCCCGGCGGCGTGCTTCAATCCGGTGCCTGCCGCACCAACGGCCACTTCACCGCTGCCCGCAACGACGACGGCCGTGGCGATTTCGCCGGCCGTTTGCCCGGCGACATGGACGAGCGTCTGACCGAGCACGTCGCCGGCCGGCAGCAAAATTCCCGTCAGCGCCAACGATACGGTAACGGCCGGCCGAGCGAAAGCCGCGGCCGTGTCGAGCGATCGCAAGAGCGAGATGGCCCGAGGATGCTCAACGGAAAGCTTTTCCAACTCGGCTTGGATCAAGCGGCGGAAATCTTCGTCGACCGGCGGCAGCTCTTCATAAGCCGCCTCCATGCGACGCAAGTAATCGGCCCGCGCCCCGCCGCCGAGCAGGGCCTTCAGCCGCGGCCGCAGGATGTCGTTGCCGACTTCCGCTAGGCGATCGAGTTCGTCCAATAGTCGCGACACGCCCTCGATGATCACGGCCCGTTCGCGGCGGCGAAATTCTTCGAGCGGATCGACCGGTTCGGAGCTTCCGCTCCACAATTTCCGCAGCGGCTTCAGCACGGCCTGCCCCGTCGTACGATAGGCCCCGTGAATTTTCTTCGACCACACGCCCCGGCGCTGGTCCCACCACTGTTGGATTTCGGCAACCAGCACGGTCGCAGGCAGGCCAGGCCAGGACGTCGTCACGCGATGCGCTTCTTCGATCGCTTGCCGAGCCGCCGCAAATCGCCGCGCGGCTTCGCGCACTTCGGCGAAGTATCGATCGAGCCCGGATTCCGCCGCGAACACCTGTCGCAAAGCGCCGCGTAGCGAGCGGGTCTTGAGTTCGTCAAAGCGGAGTTCGGCCAATTCACGCCGCAGGTCAAGCGGTGACTCGACGAACGATCTTCCGTCGCTACCGATGGAATAAAACTTCAGCCCGAGCGATTGCGAACCTTGGCGGTCGTAAGGAGCGACACAGGCAAGCACCGGCGCGGCGCCGGTCTCTCGGCAGAAGACGTCGGTCCAAATCGGCCATACTTCGCGATCGAGTTGCAGGTCAACCTGATTGAAGACCAGCAGAATCGCTTTGTCGGCCTCGGCCGCATGGCGGAAGAATTTCTTGACCGCCGCATCGTTGTACTTTTGCTGCGTGACGACGGCGACTAAGACGTCGGCCGCTTGGCGAACGTAGTCGGCCCGCTGCCAATTCACCTTGGCGTCGGAATCGACGTCGGGCGTGTCGAGCAGCACCAGCTTGGGCGGCAGAGCATCGCAGGCACGCCAGAACAGCAGGTGCTCGTCGGCCGCCGATAAGGCGTCGCTCGCCGCATTCCACGGCACAAAGCGAAAACCGGGGAAGAGTCGTTGCAGAAACGTTTCGTCGGCGATCGCCGGCGGCGCGAGACAAACCGGATGCTTCGTTCCAGCGGCCAAGGGACTCACGGCGCTGGCGTTGTCGCCGGCCAACTGATTGAACACCGCGGACTTACCGATGTTCGTCCCGCCGACGACGGCCGCGACCAGCGGAACATCGGCCGCGGATTGTGGCGCGAGCTTATGAACGAGCAACTGCCGCCACTCGGCGTCGGTCTCCGGGACGACGCCGAACCGCGCCGCCGCCGGTTCGAGCGCCGCGAGCGCTTCGCCAAATCGGCGAAGTTCCGCGGCCCAGGTCGAATAGTCGGTGCTCATCGCGGCAGGCGGCTCTTCGGGCTGATGGTAAGCATCGACGTCTAAGCAAATGCCGCACGGACGGCTGCTCGCGTTTTTTCGAGGCCCGTCGCGGCGACGACTTTCGGATCTTGCTTCCAGTAGTCGCGGTTGAAAAGCTCCAACGACAGGTAGCCTCGGAAGCCGGCGGCATAGAGATCACGGAAGATTTGCCCAAGCGGCGCGGCACCGTCGCCCGGGTACACCCTATGCGCGTCGGTCTGTTCGGCCCGCGCCGGCTCGGCGGGGTAGTCGTTCACATGGAAAACGTGAATCGCCGAACTGCTCAAAAGCCTCAGACCGGCGAAGTCGCTGCCTCCTTTGAAGATGTGATAGACGTCGGGCAGCAAACAAGCCTGCGGGTGCCCGCTCTCGACGGCGACGAACACGGCTTCACCCAATCGCCCGAGCGTTTGCGAATGCCCCCAGACTTCGACCTGCGGCACGACTCCCATTTGGTCGCCGAGTTCCAGCAGCTTGCGATAGCGCTCGGCGATCGTGAACAAGTTCATGCCGGTGAGTTTCTGGGCACCGACCGGAGGCGCCGCCAACCGCTTACCGCCGATTTCGGCGAGCACCGCCATATCGCGTTTGGCTTCTTCCAGGCCGGCGGCGCGAGCCGAATCGTCGTCGACGATCCACGGGGCGAAGCCGATGGCGCTTTCGATCGTCAGGCCGAGATCGCGGATCCGTTTGCCGAGGTCCTTGAGCGAACCACCGCCTTGCACGTACTCGGCCAACTGCCGCATCCACGGCTCGACCGCGTGGTAGCCGACCTTCGACGCCAGTTCTAGTTCGGCGACGATCCCCAGCTTCTGTTCGCGAATCGTGCTCGTATTCAAGCAGTACCCGAATGGTTCGTCCGCCGGACGCTGCGAATCGGCGGCGACCACGGCGTTCGTCGCGACGGCGGCGGAACCTAACGCGGCCGCTCCAAATAGTCCGGCGGATTGCAGCAGAAGATCACGGCGAGGCAGCGGCGGCATGGGGCGTCTCATTGGAGCGTGGCAGAGGAATATACGGCGACGGCGGAGCAGTCTCTCTAGGCCCCAATTATCGTCGGAGCAACCTCACTCCGCCAGTCGCGCCGGCAGCAAAGAAATCAGTCGCCGAGCCGCCGGAAGAGGCCGGCCTCGGCCCACTCGCCAAACCAAGCGGCGAGAACATCGACATCAGGCATTTCGGCGTCGTCGGCGAAGTTCTGCAAGGCCCCATTCAGCGCCTCGCCAAGAGTGCGTCCCGCTTGAATCGCCGCCAGGATCGCAAACTGAACTGACGTGAGCGACAGACGACGAACGACGTACGCGCGTCGCGAAAGGGCGACGAAGCACGGCTGTCGCGCCGGTTCGGGGAGTTGCTGCGGATCGCGTCGAGCGGCGGTATAGAACGATTGGACGTCGAAATCAAACTCCAAGAGCCTCACGGTCGGCAGCAGTTTCAAGAGTAATGCCGCTTGCTCGTTCGCGGGAATTTGCCGCAGCGCGTCGGCCTGAAGATAGCCGAGGGTTTCGCCGCCCGCCGCGTCGAACGTTTCGTTCACGGCCTGTTCCAACCTCGCAAGCTCGGCAAGGAAAGGGCCGAACAAATCGTCGCCGGATTCGGCGGCCGACGAGGCCAAGTACTTGGCGAACTTGTCGCTCAATCGCCCGAGCGTATAGCTCCGCGAGGGAAAGGTCGCCAAGTAACCAACGACCAACATGTCGAACGCTTCCTCGCCGGCCGTGGCGCGCACAATCGGAAACTCTTCACGTAGGCACTCGAGCAACCGAGCCCAATAGGCCTGCGCGTAGACGGCCATTCGCTCCTCGGCCGATTGACGACTCGACGGCTCCGCCACTTCGCCGATCTCGGCGACCAACGCAGCGACGCCTTCTGCAGAGGCCGCGCCCTCGTGCACACCGCCGGGATGCGTAATGACGGCCTGAAACCAACGCTGTAGCTGCGCCAGGTGGGGCGAAATCACAGGCGGCGATCTTGCATCATCGTCGGCCATCTACACGACCTCGACCTGCACATGATGCAGCGGATGAGGTAAGGCGAACGACTGGCTGGGGGCGTCGCATTCATCGGCCGACGCGGCACGTTCGATCTTCTCGCGAGCCTTCAGTACTTCGGCATGGACGACGGGAAACGGGGGAATCGCGGCGTCCCATTCCAACAACGTCGCCGCACCGCCGGTCAGCCGATGTGCTTCACGATAGAGATCCCACACCGGATCGACGACCGGACCGTCGTGCGTATCCACAATGTGCGTCGGCGTGCGCGTGTGACCGGCCAGATGAAACTGCGCGACGGCGGCGTGCGGAACGTTGCGAACATACTCCAGCGGATCGAAGTCGTGGTTCACGCTCGAAACGTAAACGTTGTTGACGTCGAGCAGCAGCCGGCAGCCGGCCTCGTCGACCAATCGGGCGAGGAACTCCCATTCCGTCATCGTCGAGCTACGAAAGGTCACATAGCTGCTCGGGTTCTCCAGCACGAGCGGCCGCTCGAGAAAGTCCTGAACGTGCCGCACGCGGTCGGCCGTGTGGCGGAGCGACTCTTCATTGAGCGGCAGCGGCAATAAATCATGCGTATTGCGGCCCGCGACCCCTGTCCAGCAGACGTGATCGGAAACCCAGCGGGCCTTCACGACGGCGGCGAGCTTGCGGACTTTGTCGAGATACTCGAAGTCCAGCGGATCGGTGCTGCCGATCGAGAGCGAGACGCCGTGCATGACGATCGGGTACCGCTCGGCCAATTGCTCGAGCACATATCGCGGCCGGCCGCCCGAATCGATGTAGTTCTCGGTGATGATTTCGAACCAATCGACGGCGGGTCGCTCTTGGAGCAAATAGCCGAAGTGGGCCGATCGCAAGCCGACGCCGAGGCCGAGATTTTCAATCATGCTACGGCCCACCACGCTGCGGCCTTCGAGCATCGACCATTAGCTCGGCCGTGCCGGAGCCGGGCCAAACGTCTTACTGGCCTTCTTCATCCGCTCTTCAAAATGCTTGCGGGCCGTTTCCCAAGCCCCTTCATGCATCGGCACCGAGCAGCCCCCTTGGCCTTTGCAATCGTTGGCGCCGGCCTTGGCGCCGCAACCGCCGAGGTTCTTGCAATCGTTCTGCGTTGCACATGAGTGATGGGCCACGTTCGCGCATTTGCCTTGGCCCGCACAGGCGTTATCACCTCCGGTTCCGAGACTCTTACACTCATTCAAGCCGCGGCAGGCGTGCTTCTCACCGGCTTTGGCCGTTTCGTCCTTCGCAGCAGCCGCGGCCGACCCGCCGGTGGAGCCTCCGGCGGATCCGCCGCTGCCCTTATCGCCCATACACCCGAGGCTTGCTCCGACGACGAGTCCGCCGAAAGCCCCGGCGACAAGTTCATTGAATTTACGACGATTGAGATCGGGTGTTTCCACGAAGAGCAGTCCTCAAATAGGGCGGCGACGAAAAATCGGCAGCGATCAGTTTGCCGACGAGATATTGTACCGGAAACCTTTCAATCGTTCAGGCGGACGAATACCGCTATTCGTACTTCGGAATCGCCGGCATTGGCACTTCTTTGAGCAGCCGCTTGACGACGTCTTCCGTGGTCGTCCCTTCGGCCTGGGCTTGGAAGTTCGTGGCGATGCGGTGCCGCAACACGGGCACGGCCACGCGCTGAATGTCTTCGATCGAAACCGAAAACCTCGCATCCATCGCGGCCAGCGCCTTGCCGCCATGAATGAGGAATTGTCCGGCCCGCGGTCCCGCGCCCCAATCGACGAGTTCGCGCACAAACTGCGGGGCCGACTCATCCCGCGGCCGCGTGGCGCGCACGAGCGTTGCGGCGTACTTAATGACGTACTCGCTCACAGCCACGGAACTCACGAGCTTCTGCAGGTTCAAAATGGCCCGGCCCGAGAGCACTTTGCGAACTTCCGGACGTTCGCCGCGCGTCGTGGCCGCGAGGATTTTTTCCTCCTCCTCGCGCGTAGGGTAGTTCACTTTGATGTTGAACATAAACCGATCGAGCTGCGCTTCCGGCAGCGGATAAGTCCCTTCTTGCTCGATCGGATTCTGCGTCGCGATCGTAAAGAACGGGTCCGGCAAGACGTAGGTCGTTTGGCCGACGGACACCTCGCGCTCCTGCATGGCTTGCAGCAACGCGGCCTGCGTCTTCGGCGGTGTCCGGTTGATTTCGTCGGCCAGCAGAATGTTCGTAAAAATCGGACCTTCGACAAAGCGAAAATTTCGGCGGCCCTGTTCGTCTTCTTCCAGAACGTTCGTGCCGGTGATGTCCGAGGGCATCAAGTCCGGCGTGAACTGGATGCGTTTGAAGTTCACGTCGAGAATCTTGGCGAGCGTCGCGACCATCAAGGTCTTCGCCAGGCCAGGCACCCCTTCTAGTAAGCAGTGCCCCCGAGTGAAGATCGCGGCGAACAGTTGCTCGACGACCTCATTCTGGCCGACGATGACCTTCTGCAACTCATCCTGCAACTGTTTGCGAGTTTGGGCGAACTCTTGCAGAACGTCGCGCAAACTGCGGGGTTGCGTGGTCATGAGCCGAGCGGATTCTCTTGAGAGGAAATTCGGCGAACATACGGAAGGATCCCGCGACGCACGCCCTGAACCGTCTATCTTATCGGTTGGTACCGCATGTGGGCAATTGTCGGACGATGACCGGGGCGGACAATTCGCGGCCGTTGGTGAGTTTGCCGCCTGCGGATACGATAGAAGTCGTCACCCGAAAACGGATCTGGAGGTTTGGCGAAAATGCGCTTGGTCGCGGCGATCATCGTAGCGGCGATCTGCTTCGCGCCGAGCGCCGCGAATGTCGCCCGCGGCGAAGTGACCGCCGAACAGGTCCGCCGCGCGATCGACGAAGCCGTCGGGTATCTGCAAAGGCAACAACGGCCCGACGGCTCTTGGGAAGATTATCTCGCTTACGGCGGCGGAACGACGGCCCTCTGCACGCTGTCGCTCCTTACGGCCGGCGTACCGGTCGACGATCCCGGCATCCAAAAGGCCCTTGGTTATCTGCGGAAGCTGGAGTCGAAGTGGAACTATGTGATTTCGCTTCAAACGATGGTGCTCGCCATCGCCGAGCCGCAAAAAGATTTGCCGCTGATCATTCGTAATGTCAAGACTTTGGAGGGTCGGCAACATCGCGATGAGCGGAGCAACGGAAGTTGGGCCTACGAACTGCCGATCCGCATTGCCGACAATTCCAACGCTCAATTTGTGCTGCTCGCCTTACACGAAGCCGAGCGGGCAGGCGTGCAAACCAGCGAGGCCACGTGGCGATTGGCCCGCGACTATTGGCAGCGCACCCAAAACCCTGACGGATCCTGGGGCTATGTTCCCGGGCAGCCCGGCACGGGAAGTATGACTTGCGCCGGCATTTCGGCACTGCTGATGGCTCGCGAAAAGCTGGCGGAGGGCGACGCTCGCGTTTCGGGCGACGTGGTCGAATGTTGCGTCGAACAACAGGCCGATTCGTCGATCACTCGTGCTATGGCGTGGATGGCGCGCAATTTCAGCGTTCATCAAAACCCCGGCGATGCGGGACACATCCTCTATTATCTTTACGGACTCGAGCGAATCGGCCGCCTGACGAATAGCCGACTGATCGGCAACCACGACTGGTATCGCGAAGGGGCGGATGCCCTCGTTCGTCGACAAACACAACTCGGCGGCGGTGCCTGGAAAGGCGAAGGCGCCGGCGAGCATCAACAACTCATCGGCACCTGCTTTGGGCTTTTGTTTCTTTCGAAAGGCCGCCGCCCGGTGCTGGCCGCGAAGTTGGAATACGATCCGGATCAGACCTGGAACAATCATCGCCAAGATCTCGCCAACCTCACACGGTATTGCGAGAAGAAATGGAAGTATGACCTCACGTGGCAGGTTATCCGGTCGAAGGACGCCACGATCGACGATCTCAACCAGGCGCCGGTGCTCTACATCTCTGGCAGCAAGGCCCCGACATGGACGGATGCGGAACTTGCCAACCTGCGGCGCTATCTCGACACCGGCGGCTTCATCTTCGCCGAGAATTGCTGCGGCGGAACGGAATTCGATACCGGATTCCGCGCGATGCTGGCCCGGATGTTTCCCGATCGTGACGAGCGCGGCAACTTGCTCTATCAGCTGCGACCATTGCCGCTTGAGCACACGGTGTGGCATGCCGAAGAGCCGGTCGATCCGAAATACATGCGACCGCTCGAAGGGCTCGACGTCGGCTGCCGCACCAGCGTGATCTACTGCCCGCAAAATCTCGGGTGCTATTGGGAACTCGATCGCTTGGGCCGAAAGCAGCGATACCCGGATGCCGTGGAAGCGGAAATTCGGGCCGTGCGGTCGATCGGCATCAACGTGATGGCCTACGCCACGAACCGCGAGGTGAAGTACAAACTCGAGGTCCCGCGCAACGTGGCGGATGCCGCAAAGGCCGACCCCGTTGAAAGGGCCAAGCTGTACATCGCCGAAATGAAGCATGGCGGCGGTTCCAACATTGCTCCGACGGCGCTTGTGAATCTGCTCAAGCAACTCTCGCTCGATACGGGCGTGCGCGTGAGTACCGAGAAACGCGAACTTTCGCCGCTGCAAGAAGAGGTGTTCGACTACCATCTCCTCTTCATGCACGGCCGCTCTTCGTTCAGCTTTTCCGACGCCGAACGCAAGCAACTACGGCTATTCGTCGAACGGGGCGGCATGATTTTCGCCGACGCCGTTTGCAGCAGCGAGGAGTTTGCTTCGTCGTTCCGTCGCGAAATGGGAGCGATCTTTCCGGATGCTCCGCTGCGTCCGATTCCACCGAAGCACGAAATGTACGGTGACAAATTCGGCGGCTTTAATCTCACGCAAGTCACCCTGCGCGATCCGCGCCGCGGCGGTGGCGGTGGTCCGCTGCGGGCCGACGTCATCAATGCCGCGCCCGAACTCGAAGGCGTGCAGTTCGGCACCCGCTACGGCGTCGTATTCTCGAAGTATGATCTGAGTTGCGCCTTGGAACGGCACAACTCGCTGGAATGCGCCGGCTACATCCGCGACGACGCGGCTCGCATCGGCATCAACGTGATTCTCTTCTCGCTACGAGGAAACTTGTGACGGCTCAATTGCTCGACGGGAAATCGCTGGCCAAAACGATTCAGGCGGAGATCGCCGTCGAGGTCGCGGAGTTCATCGAAAACAACAAGATCGTGCCGTGCTTGGCGACGGTCCTCGTCGGCGCTGATCCGGCGAGCGAGGTCTATATCCGCAACAAACGACAGGCCTGCGAGCGCTGCGGCATGGAAAGCAGGCACCATTCCCTCTCGGCCGAAACGACCGAAGCCGAGCTTTTGGACTTAGTTCATAAGCTCAACCGCGACGACGGCGTTCACGGCATCCTCGTACAATTACCGCTGCCGAAGCAGATTGACGAGCAACGTATTCTCACGGCCGTCAATCCGTCGAAAGACGTCGATTGCTTTCACCCGGAGAATGTCGGGCTGTTGGTCCAAGGGCGACCGCGGTTTCTTCCCTGCACTCCGCACGGCGTACAACAGTTACTGGTTCGCAACGGAATCGAAACCGCGGGTAAGCACGTCGTCGTCGTCGGCCGGAGCGATATCGTCGGCAAGCCGCTCGCGAACATGCTGGTGCAAAAGGGAACCGGCGCCGATGCGACGGTCACGGTTTGCCATAGCCGCACGCGCGACCTAGCCGCGGTGACGCGCACGGCCGAGATTCTCGTCGCGGCCATCGGCAAGCCGCGCTTCATCACGGCCGACATGGTCCGGCCCGGCGCCGTGGTCGTCGACGTCGGCATTAACCGCACCGACGCCGGTCTTTGTGGCGACGTCGATTTCGCAGGCGTTGCGGAAGTCGCAAGCCACATCACGCCCGTGCCCGGCGGCGTGGGGCCGCTGACGATCACGATGCTGCTCAAGAACACGCTCTCCGCCTGCCGGCAGGTCGTGCTCCGCTAACGCGGCTCGTGCTCAAAGTATCCGGTGACCTCGATGGCTGCGTAGAGATCGCGAACCAGTTCGCGACGCGTCGCCGGCCGTCGGTCCCAAACGAACGTCCCGCAAACTTTGCGAGCATTCGCCACGGCCGTTTCGATTTCCGCCGACGAAACAGTTCGATCGCCCGCGAACTCAGGAAC
>JAFLCO010000024.1:13038-33675 GCA_017303535.1 Planctomycetota bacterium | reverse complement strand
CCGCATTCCTGCCGGTAGCCCGCTTCGAGGAAGGTCGTCACGTATTCTTCGCCACGCAACGCGGTACCGTGAAGAAGACCGACCTCATGGCCTACTCGAACCGTCGCGCGGCCGGCATCGTCGCGAAATGTCCGACGGCCGCTAAGGCGAGGACGGTTCCGACGATCGCACGACGGCAAGCGTGGTCGATACGGCGCATGGCAAAACTACTCCGAAGCTAGCTCGACGGGGCGAACGAAACGTCGCCAATATCGTCGGCCGCGCGGCACCCGTCAACGAATCGGGCGCGAAGCATGTGCGAAGCTTGATACGCCGCCGCACGTCTCGTCGGACGCGGCGTTTGACGCGGCGCTACTTCAAAAGCGAGGCGAGCATCGCAAAGCTGCTGGGGTCGGCATATTCGCAGCCGACGGTGTAGCGATCCCCTTCTTGAAGCTGCCAACGGACGACGACTTCCACCAGCGGTATTTGCGCCGCTTCGCCGCAGCGGAGGTTGAGCGTTTCGCCGAGCTTCGCGGGCGACGCGAGATCGAGGCAGACGCCGCCCGAGGCGAAGTTGCGGAGCAGGCCGGCTTCTTCTTTCGTGCGGAGGAAAGCCTTGCGAACAACCGTCGTTTCGTAAGTCGTCGGACGACGATCATCTTCGCGCCGTTCGGGCCGAGCCCCTTGCGCCAAGTGCTTGAGAACCGAAGCCGGCACGTTCGGCGAAAGTTGGCAACCGACCGTAAAGCCGTGCTCGCCTGCGGGCGCGCTCCAGCAGACCCGCGTCGACAGATAGAAGCTCACGCCCATTTCGTCGATCGAAAGTTTCAAACGGATGGCTCGATCGCGCGGCAGGCAGATCGGCGCTCCCAGCTTGGCGCCCGTCGTCGAAAGGTTCAGCAGCCGAGCCGAAATCACTTGCGGCTCGCTGCGCATATCGTCCGGTTCGATTTCCAGCGCGACGCGGCGCTCGTCCACGATTTCAAATCGTTCCGCTTCCCGCGATTGAATGCCGACCGTAGCCATGACCGTTCTCGAAATGGGAGTTTCCGCCGAAGCGGCGATGATCGTTTCGCCTGAGGAAAACATAGCTCGCCCGAGCGTAAAAACCGAAACTTCAACGGTTTCCCTCATTGCCCCCGACGTCGGCGTGCTATGCGGCGCGCCGTGGCCTTTTTCGCACGCGATGCTAGGACCGAGATGACGAATGCGCCGGTTGTGCGGGCGCGATTGTTTTGATTTTGTTTGACACCCGCGCCCAGGGCGGGGGATGATCTTGCTACGCACGCCGGAACCCCCGCCATGAATCGCTTTACCCGCCGCCGCTGGTTGCACGCCGGAGCCTTCGGTCTGGGCTCGCTTGGTTTGGCGGATCTGCTGCGTCTGCAAGCCGCGACGCCGAAAAGCCACGCGGCGACTTCGGCCGGCCACAAATCACCGCCGGCCGACGCTTGCATTGTGTTATTTCTCAACGGCGGTCCCAGTCACCTCGACATGTGGGACATGAAGCCCGACGCGCCGGAAGGCGTGCGCGGCGAATTCAAGTCGATCAGCACCAGCGTGCCCGGCTACTCCGTCGGCGAGCACATGCCGAAGCTCGCGCGGCAGATGCACCGCTTCAGCGTGGTGCGGTCGATGCATCATCGCGTGAACAACGCGCACGCACTGGCCGTGTACACGGCGCTCACCGGCCACGATCGGGGTGACGCGAATATGATCGTCGGTCAGGCGTCGAGCGATTATCCCACGCCTGGCGCAGCGCTGGCCAAGCTCCGTCCGGCGGCGGCCGACGTCGTGCCGAGCGTCGTCTTGCCGTATCTTACGAAAGAAGGGGCGAAAGGGCCGCCGCAGCCTGGCTTCTTCGGTGGGTTTCTCGGCCGCGGCTATGATCCGCTGTTTGTATTGAACGACCCGAACGCGCCCGAGTTCGATGTGCCTGAGCTTGCGTTGCCGGGCGAGATGACCGGCGAGCGACTGGCCGCGCGACGCAACCTGCTGACGGGCGTCGGCCGCCGCGAACTGCCGGGCACTGCAACCTCGGGCCTCGGCGACGACGGGCGCGCTTACGATCAGTTTCAGCAACGGGCGTTCGATCTGTTGACGTCGTCGGCCGCTCGTCAGGCCTTGCGACTCACGCAAGAGAAGGACGCCGACCGCGAGCGCTACGGTCGCAACATTTACGGGCAGAGCGTGCTCTTGGCCCGGAGGCTGGTCGAGGCCGGCACGCGCTGCGTGACCATCTCGTGGGCGCCGGACGCCAACGCCACGTGGGACACGCACGCCGGCAACTTCACGAAGCTCAAAGACACCCTTCTGCCGCAGCTCGATGCCGCGTGTTCGAGCTTGGTCGACGATCTGGTCGAGCGCGGCATGTGGGAACGGACGATCGTCGCGGTGTTCGGCGACTTCGGCCGGACGCCGACCGTCAACAAGAACGCCGGTCGCGATCACTGGAACTACTGCTACTCGCTGATGCTCGGCGGCGGCGGCTTTCGCGGCGGCTTTCAATATGGCGCGAGCGACAAGACAGGAGCCTTCCCGGCTCGCGATCCGTTGGTGCCGGGTGACATTATCGCCACGATCTACCGGCAACTCGGCGTCGACCCGACGCAAATGGTGTACGACCAACTCGCGCGGCCGCATCGCCTAGTGGCCGACGGTTCGCCGGTCACCGAATTATTGGCCTGACACCAACTTCGCCAATTTCCGCCCGGTCGTATTGAGGGCGAAGTTCCTAAGTTCCGCCGGGCGCACCCAGCGGGCGTCGGCGAACTCGCGGACCTGTAGTCGCCCACCGACTTGTTCGGCGTCGTAGGCGTCGAGCGTGATGCGGAAGCGAGTCACGCCGTGCTTCAGTGCAGTCCGCACTTCGCCGAGGCGAACGTCAACGCCGAGCGTCGCCTTGATTTTTGTTTGCAACTCGCTGACGATGCCCGCCGGCTGTTCGGCAGAAACTTCATAGCGAGGAAAGTCCCAGAGCCCTCCCCAGCGTTTGCCCGCCGCATATTGCACCAGGAGCAGTTTCTGATCGGCACGGCGGATAAGAACGGCCGCGGCGCGCACGTCTTCAAACGTCGGCTTCTTCTTCGGCCGCGGGATTTCGTTTTGCAGCCCGAGCGCGCGCGTCGGGCAGAGTTTGACCACGGGGCAAGCGCCGCACTTCGGATCGCGGGGCGTGCAGACGAGCGCACCGAGTTCCATCAGGGCCTGATTGAACAGGCCCGGCTCCTTCGTCGGCACCAGTTGCGCCGCGAGCGACCAAAGCCACGTTTGACCGTCGCGTGCGAGCGGGTCGCCGCGAAAGGCGCTCAGTCGGCTTAAGAGCCGCACCGTGTTGGCCTCCAAGATCGGCTCGGGCCGGTCGAACGCGATCGAGAGAATCGCTCCGGCCGTGTACCGCCCGATGCCGGGCAGCTTTCGCACGGCTTCCGGATCCGCGGGAAACGTGCCGCCATGTTCCGCCGCGATCACAAGGGCCGCGGCGTGCAATTGCCGCGCGCGGCGATAATAACCGAGCCCTTCCCAAAGCCGCAGGACGTCGTGCTCGTCGGCTGCGGCGAGGTCGGCGACCGTCGGATAGGCGGCCGTGAAGCGCTCGAAGTACGCGACGACGGCAGCGACCGTCGTTTGCTGCAGCATGATCTCGCTGAGCCAAATGCGGTAAGGGTCTTGTGAACGACGCCACGGCAGGTCGCGCTTCGCACGGTCGAACCAAGCCCGGAGCGAACGGCGCAACGCGGTGATCCAACGCGCGTCGGGTTGCTGACAATCGGCGATTGGGGCAAAAGGCTGTGAAGGCGCGGGGACACCCTGCGGGGATGGTGAGACGTGAGCGCGGCGAGTAGACTTGATCAATGCGCGAGGCACGCCGCCGCCGCTTCCGCTAAAGAGAACTGCGAAGAAAACCTTTGGCCAAACGACGCAAACACGATTCACGCAACCGCGCCGCTTCGGGCGGCGGCACCGGCGCCGCGGGCGACGCCATCTTCAAACGCCGCCCGTCGGGCGTCAAGTCGCGTCGTCGACCGGACGGCCTGTGGGAACTGGTGCACCCCGAGATGGTGCTGGAAATGGCCGACGACTTGGCCGAAGTCCAGTCGATGATCGACGCCGGCGAGATCGACGTCGCGGTCGATGAACTGCGCTGGCTCGTCGAAGAATGCCGCGATGCGATTGAGGCCCACTACCTGCTCGGCGAGATCGCTTTCGAAGAGCGCGACTTCCGCCTGGCCCGCGGCCATTTCGGTTACGCTTGCGAATTGGGCTGGACCGCGCTGCCCTCCGGCGGCGTCGGCGGGAAGCTCTCTTACACGCTCCCGGGCAACAAGCACCTGCTCCAATCCGCGAAAGGGGCCGCCTACTGCCTTCGTGAGCTCGGCAAACCGAAAACGGCGGTACTCGTGCTCAAAGAACTCCTCTCCTGGGATGCGGCCGACACGCTCGGAGCAGGTCCACTCATTGAAAAGTGGTCTACCGAAAAAGCGGAGTAACTAGCGCGTACTTGCCCCGAAGCGCAAGCGAGGGGACTAGTACCGTGGACGAGACTCGATCGCCCTATGGCCTTCCCTGCACCGCCTGTGGCAGCGGCAAGAGGCCCGTATATTCCACTTTCGCTCGCGGGCGGAGTTGCGCGGCAAGTTGACGGAAGAGCGGCAACTGCGCTGCGGTGATTAGCTGTTCGCGGACGTCTTGCCACTTCACGGTGCCCGGCTGTTCGTCGGTGACCGTGATCAGATGCACGCCGAACGGCGTCAGCACCGGCGGGCTGATCTCTCCTTTCTTCAAGCGAAACGCGGCGGCCGAGAATTCTTCGACCATCCGCTCGCGACGCGGGATGAACCCGAGGTCGCCTCCTTGCTCACGGCTCGGGCCCGCCGAATGCCGCAAGGCTTCGTCGGCGAAGATTGCGCGGCCGCCGACGAGCGCTTCGCGGATCTCCGCCGCCTTCTTCATCGCGGCTTGCACGGTTCCTTGGTCCTGGGTCCCTTCGATCCGCAGTAAGATGTGGCTGACGCGAAGTTGCGTTCCATCGTAGTCGCGGTGATGAGCTTCGAAGAATTGTTTGAGGTGGTCGTCCGTCAGCAACTCGCGGGCAAACCGATTCCAGCAGATTTCCCAATAGCGAACCTTTTCGAGGTCGGCCTCGTTGAGCATGTTCTGTCTGAGATATTCGTCGCGCGTAATGCCTCGGCGCGTCAAGTTTTTTTGAAAGTTCTCTTCGGCGGCTTTCGTTTCTTCGGGCGTCGGCCGCATCTCGCGGCGAACCATTTCGGCGGTGATCAATTGCCGAGCGATCACTTGTTCCAGGCTTTGCGCCAGAGCCATCGGCAGCGCTGCGTCCGGAACGTCGCGACCTTGCAGCGCACCGGCAAGTTGCTGCTTCACTTCGCGAAACGAAATCGGCGTGCCGTCGACTCGGGCCACGATCGCTTCATCAGGCGGCAGCGGATGATCCGAGCCCCCCTGAGCACTCTGCAAGACTTGCGCATGGCCGGAAGCCGCCGCAAAAACCGCCCCTAGGAGTAGGGCGACTGATGCGGAGCCGGCAATCACGGACGGGCGGCGATGCGACACGCGACGATTCCTCGTGCGGCAGACGTTTTTCGGCGACACAGTGGGGCGACGAGCCGACTGTTACGGCAGCGGTAAGTTCTCGAAGGCGAACTCGATCGGCAATATCACGATATCCGCCGGCGTGCCGTAAACCAAGGTTTGCCCCCGCCAATCCTTCTCGGGAGCGAAAATCAGATTCAGCGTCAGCTCGTTCGACGATTGACGCAGCAACTCGATCGAGCCGGGCTCGGTCTTCACGCCGTCGGCGTCCTCCAAATAGGCGGGGTTCTTGTAGAACCAGGCCCGATGCGACTCCAGCGCGTTGGCCGCGTTGTCGTACTTGATGCGAACCGGCAGCGCCACGACCCCGTCGGCCTCGCGCGGTCGCTCAAGCGTAACGCTCACCGAGCCCGCGCGCTCTTCGCGCGTCCCGCCGCGCTCGACTTCGGCAAAGCGAAACTTCTGAATGTCGGCCGGGATCAACACCTCGATCGCTCCCTTAAACTCCACCAGTTGCTTGGCCGAGCGGCGCGGGGCGTGGTAGCTCGCGAGCATCTCGACGCGCACGGCTTTTCCTTGCGGCGGAACTTCGAGCACGAGTTGCGGGTTCAGCGGTTCCAGATCTTCCAGCCCGTCGATTGAAGCCGTGATCTTGGCGGCGCGAACCGTGAAGAAGAGCGGACGCAGCCGCGGTTCCCAGGCCGTTTCCCAAGTGACCTGCAACTCGCCGGGGGTCGCGGATGCCGCCTCACGCGAAGCCACGAGCCGCCGGGCCTCGAGGCGAAACGCGCCGGCATAAACTACGGGCCGAGCCTTCGTTACGTCTGTGTCCGAGGCTTCCGAATTCGCCACGAGCGCCAAGCCGTCGCCGCCACCGAAGTGGTACGGTTTCAAGCCGGTGGCCGCACAGAGCTTGTCGACGGCCCGCCAGAAGAGTTCGTCGTCGAGCTTGAGCGTTACCCTGATCGGGTCGGCCTGCTCGCCGAACTGACGACGAAAGTCATAGAGTCGGTTGCCGGCTTGCTTTTCAATACTTGCGAGCACTTCGTCGAGCGGTGCATCGGTCACATCGAGCGTGACGCGCGAACCGTCAAGACTCGTCGAGGCCCGCCGGCGATGTAGTTCGGTTCGTACACGGTTGACGCGCAGCGTAAGTTCGGCCGAAGCATCGACCGGCAATGTCTCCAGCGCGTCGAGGGCCGCGGGGCCGAGTTCGATCAATTTGATCTCGGCCGCATCGCGCGTCGACTTTTGCGGGGCGTCAAGTTCGCGCAGCAAGGAGCGAACTTGCGCGGGAAGATCGTCACCGGCAGGCGGCGATTGGGCAACAATCGCGAGCGAAAGGAAGAATGTCGTAAACATGGCGACATTCTATCTCCTCGCTGCGCGCGACGCGAACGACTCAAATAGAGTTCGCTTACAGCGACTTCTTCGCCTTTTCCGTAATCTTGGCGACGACCGCTGTGAACTCTTTCCGGGCCGCGGCGAAACCGGCGACCGTCTTGCCACCGGTTTGGCGCACGTAATCGAGCACGATCTTTTCCGAGTCGACGAACTCGTCGGCAATGTCGAGCATGGCCGGAACGATGTTCGTCGGAATCCGGGCCACGCCGTTGGCATCGCCGTGCAACAGGTCGCCTTGGTTCACGGTCAGCCCACCGACGCGTACCGGCAAACCAAGATGCAACATATGGCAGTAGCCGTGCGAAGCGATCGAGCCGCCCGTAAACACCGGGTACTTAATCGCGCGGACTTGCTCGAGATCGCGCCCGGCACCGGAGGTGATCAGGCCGGCCGACCCGAAGCCTTGATAAGTGGAGCACATCACTTCGCCGAACGTCGCGGCCACGGCCGGGTCGTCGAGGTCTTGGAACACGACGACCGCCGGACCGGGCAGCGATTCGAACTGCGTGAGTTGCTTATCCATCGAGCCGTAAGCATCGCCCCCCATCGGCGGCGCGTCGCTACGGAAGGCCGCGGTGCAGGCGTAGCCGACCATCGGCGGAAACTCGGGGAAGTTGCACTTGATCCGAGCATCCATATATCCGCGATTGCGCGGGACGACGTCAAACAGTTCGATCAGATTGAGGATCGTCGGGGTGTCGTACTTGGCGAGCTTGTCGAGATGAGCTTGTGTGAGAGGCATTGGAATTGTTCGTATGAAAAGACTGGAATAGCCGGACAGAAATTAGCTGCCGCCCCCTCACCCCCGGCCCCTCTCCCGCAAGGGGCGAGGGGAGCCAAACAAGGCTTCGTTCGGGTGGCAGGCGAAGGAGGAAAACGTGAATTGTCGGGCTCAAGCTACCAGTCTGCGAAACGTCGTCAAGGAAGCTGTTTCGATTGTATGGAATTGCGCGGTCGTGCCGGCGTCGTTTCCGCCCGGCATCATTACTTGTTGCCGTTTTTCACCATGTTGCCAAATCGCGTGCTACGTTTCCTTGAGATAACTCTGCGCGGTCGGAACGGTCCGATAGGAACTCAGCGCGCGGGAGTGAGGCCGAATGGATGCGTGCCGAAGTGGATTCAGCCCGACCCCACGGGCAGACACCGGCGACGATGGACGCTGCGGCACAAACACGACGGAGCTTGCCCGAGATGCGAAGCACACGCTTCGTTGCGCTCGCGGCCTGCTTGCTCGCGCTGTCGCTGGGCGGTTGCCGTAGCTGGCCCGGGTTTCAATGCACGCACGCCCCGAAGATCGATCCCACGGGGCAGCGCGTCTTCACCTACGACACGCCGTACGAACAACGGCCCGGCCCCGTCACCGGCAATGAGCGGACGGCCGTCATGGTTTCGCCGGCCAAGATCATTGCGCCGGTCGGCACCGAAGTGATCGTGCAAGCCGCCGTCTGCGGGCCCGACAAGACCCTGATGGCCGGCGAAAAGGTCGAATGGTCGATCGCCCCTAACTCGGTCGGCTACTTCGTACAAGCCGGCGAAAGTGGTCCGCTCGATTGGTTGCACCATGTGAGCTATCACTCGCGCAAGATCGACAACACCTTCGCCGTCAGCGCGACGTCGCCGAAGTTCATTATTCTCAATCGGGGAACGCCGGAATCGACCGACGACGTGCCGGTGCTCCGCGGTCAGGCTTGGGCAACCGTGTCGTCTCCGGTCGAAGGAACCTCGTTCGTCGCCGCCGTGGCCCCCGAGGTGCGCAATTGGAACTCGCGCAAACAAACGACGACCGTCTACTGGGTCGATTGCCAATGGACGTTCCCGCCGCCGGCGATCAATCCGCAAGGGACGCGGCACGTGTTCACCACGCTCTTGGTGAAGCATTCCAATAAGTGCCCGCTGGCCGGTTACCGCGTGCGTTATGAAATCGCCGGCGGTCCTCCGGCAGGCTTTGCACCCAACGGTTCGCAGATCGTGGAAGTGACGAGCAATGCGCTCGGTCAGGCTCCCGTCGAGTTGTTCCAACAATCGCCCGCGGCCGGCACAAACCAGATCAACATCCAAGTCATTCGCCCCGCCGATTGGCCGGGGGGCGACGGCACGCAACTCGTCGTCGGAAGCGGCCGCACCACGAAAACCTGGACGACCAGCGTCACCGGGCTCAATATCGATAAGTCCGGCCCGACGGAAGTCGCCGTCGGCGGCACGATCACCTACCGCATTGATATTCGCAATCCGAGCGATCTATCGGCCCGCGGCGTCGTCGTCACGGATGCCGTGCCCGCCGGCCTGATGTTGCTCGGCAGCAATCCGCCGGCTTCGGTCAACGGAAACAATCTGCAATGGCAACTCGGCGACTTGCCGGCCGGAACGGCGCGCAGCGTCGAACTGAGCTTCCGCGCCATGCAGCCGGGCGTCGTCAACAATTGTGCTACGGTGCAATCGGCCGACGGCGTGCAGGCCCAAGACTGCGCGGCGACGACGGTCACCAATCCCACGATCGAAATCACGATGACCGGCCCGCCGCAAGCGGCCGTCGGTGAAGACGTGACGTTCATCACCACGGTCACGAACCGCGGCGCAAGCACCGCCAACGGGCTGGTGATGGTCGATCGCTTCGACGCGGGCTTGAAACATGAATTTGCCGCGAGCCCGATCGAGAATCGCGAACTCGGCAGCTTGCAGCCGGGCGAATCGCGTAAGGTCAACGTGCGGCTTCGCGTGGTACAAGAAGGCCGCTGGTGCAACACGATGGAGCTGTCGGGCGACGGCGGAATTCGCGGTTCGGCCCAAGCGTGTCTCACGGCCGTCGCCGCCACGGTGCCTGCCGCGCCGCCGGCCATTGTGGCACCGCCGCCGTCGACGCCGCCCGCCGCCGGTCAATTGCCGCAACTGGTCGTACGCAAAACCTCGCCTGTGTCGCGGGCCAGCGTCGGTGATCGGGTGTTGTTCAACATCGAAATCGAAAACCGCAGCCAGATCGCGGCGACGAACTTACGGTTAGTCGACAACTACGATTTCCCGTCGCTTCGGCCGACGCAAGCCACGAGCGGTTGGCAGCCGGTCGCAAACGGCAACGACTTACAATGGACGCTCGCCTCGCTCGCGCCGGGCCAGATTATTCGCTACCAAGTGGAAACACTCTGTGAAGCGCCGGGCGCGAGGGTTTGCAACCGGGCGACGTTGACTTCCGCCGAAGGTGCGCGAGCCGACGCCGAAGCTTGCCTCGAAATCACGGGCCGGCAGGCGACCCTTACGATCGACATTCAAGACCGAACGGACCCGGCACCGGTCGGCAATGAAGTCGCCTACGATATAACCGTGCGCAACTTGGCGAACGTCAGCGAGCGCAACGTCGCGGTCACCGTCGAGCTGCCGACGCAGATGACCCCCGGCAACGGCCACGGCGGCCCGACGCAGTTCACCGTCGAGAACCGCACCATTCGTTTCGCGCCGATTGCCGAGCTTCGGCCGGGCGAGTCGCAAGTTTTCCGCGTGATGGGCATCGCTCGCGAACGCGGCAGCGCAACGGCGCGGGCCACGGCCGCGAGCCAAACGCAGCAAACGCCGGTCGCCGCGACGACGTCGACCAGCGTGTTTTAATCGCTACACGCGAATACTTTCGACCGCAAGCTCCGGCAACTGCACGATGGCCAGCGTATGCGGCGTGGCGCGGTAGAGCGCGCCCGGATTTAAAACAAGCGTCCGCCCGCGAAGTTGTTTCTTGGCCACGTGCGTGTGGCCGTAGCAGACGAGGTCGAACTCCTGCGACGCGATCGTCTCTTCGAACTTCGCGGCATCGTCGCTGTGCAAAATCGCGATCTTCTTTTCTTTCAGCGTCAACTCGCCGTAGCGATTGTGAAACGTCTGGCCCGCTTCGCGCACGGCGCGGCGGATCGTCGCCGCGTTGTCGACGTTGCCCAACACGAAGTGCGTCGGCCAAGGTTTGAAGAGCCGCACCACGGCGGCCGACCCGACGTCGCCGCAGTGCAGCACGACGTCGACTTCCAACGACTCCAACATCCGCACGGCATCGAGCGTGTAATCGACCTGCCCGTGCGTATCGCTCACGACCCCCAGGAGCATCCGTACCCTCGCAACGCGAATCCCTAAAATCAGCGTGAGCTTAAGCGACCCAGGCGAGCGGGGGCCGTCAGGCCCCTGTTGCGCCACCCAAGTATCCGCGCTTATCTCACTTTCTCAAGCCTCTCAACAAACGTCCGCAACATTTCGCGTTCCATCGCGCGTAGCCCAAGCAGCAAATCGTCGCGATCCGGGCTCGACAACAAGACCGTAATGAGCGGTTGGTCCGGCTCGACACTGGTCCCCGCCGCCGGAATATCGGCGATGTTCGTCTCGCCGGACCTCCGCGAATCTTGGAGCAGGGTCTCCGTGAAACCCTTAGGCACCCGACCGTTGAGACCGCGTGAATAAACGACCAACTTGCCGCGCACGAGTTCGGAGCGAGGTAACTCCTCGGCCTGCGGAAGCCGGCCCGTCAAAAAAATGCGAGCATGTAGTTCGATCAGCGACGGCCCCTCACCGGCCGGCTCCCAAAGTTCCATGCTCGCCGTCGGTCGAGGGTTCACTTCCAGCAAGTACCATCGGCCGTCACTCGTGCGGATCAGATCCACTCCGAAGAGTCCGATCGATCCGAACTCTTCGACGAGCGATTGGCCGAGCCTCGTAAGTCGTTCCCTGTCGTCGGCCGCGAGCATCGGCAGGGTGATCGACCCGGCGTAGCGAAACGGAGCGGAGCCGTCGGCCGCCGGTTGCGCGAGTTGCTCGGCGAGCCCGAGGAACCGGCATTCGTTCCCGTTGCTCAGAAACGAAGCTCCGTAGCTGGTGCCGGTGATCTCGCGTTGCAGGTAGCTTCCGCGCGGCAGCGGGCCTTCCGTCGGTGCCCAACGTTCGACGCCGAGACCTCCGGAAGACCTCCGGCGTTTTACGAGCCAGGGCCCCGCCGGCACACGATCGCCATCGACATCGTCCGCCGTGACGAACTCGGGCACCACGACCGAATCGCAGCGAGTTGCAAAGCGTGCGATTCGGCCCACGTCACGGACTTGTCTTAGCACGGCGGGCGTACAACCGAGCAAAGGCCGCTCGTTCGTGATTCGTTCAACCAGCCGCGGGTAGTTCTCCAGCCCGCCCGTGTAGAGCCACGGCCCCGGCGGCAACTCGCGTTGTAGCGGCAGAACGTCCGATGGAAAACGGTGCGACCTGCGAACATCGCCGGCGACCGCGAGCAGGTCGGCGTCGTTAAAGAGATCGATCGCGCTGACTTCGAATCCGGCTGCTGCCGCGCTTTGAGCCACGGCCCGCGCCGACGCACCAACGACAAGCAGCGGACCGAGTCGGCTAGTCATTCGCTTCCCAAATCCGGACTCGTTGCGGAAAATAAAAAAACCGCCGCGAAGAAAAAATTCTCTTCGCGGCGGTTCCAAATTTATCAAACTCTTGCGGCTCTTGTGTTTAGCCGCCATGCGCAAACGGTCGTTTGCGCAAGCGTCGATTTAACGCAGGAACTGCAGGCACCAGTAGATCTTGCCCGACGGCGTGGTGTACGCCGCGGCGCCGATCCGGTTCCAGCCGCCCAGGATGTTCGCCCGGTGACCCGAGCTGTTCATCCAGGTGTTCATGACCGATTGGCAGGTCGGCTGACCGACGGCGATGTTTTCGCCGACCGGCTTCCAGGTGTGACGCATCGTGTTGTTCGACGTCATCCAGATCGCGTGTTCGCGAGCCGATTGAACGAGCGACGGGTCGACGACCAGCGGCTTCAAACCGCGGCGCGTACGCTCGGAATTGGCCATTTCCAGCACTGTTTGCTCGGTCGCAGTCAATTGAAACTCGGCCTGTTCCTCAGGCGTTTGTTCCGGCTTAGCATCTTCCCCGCGCAAATCCTTCGCGGCGATGGCCGTCAGACCGACGACGCAGATCAACATGAGCTGCTTCAACATTCTCGAACCTCCGTAAGCTTTCTCTCCATAGCTACGATTCGCGACAGTAATTATGTAACCGCGTCGATTCGTAATCGGTCATACCGTGACCGATGGGTAGCTAGGTTGACCCACGGCTGATCAAGTTGCAAGGGGGTCAGGGGATTCGCGCAGACTTTGACGGCACAGCCGGCGACCACAGTGGCTTGCAAACGTTCTCCGATCTGATAGGTTTACTTTCGCAATTTTCTTGCGCAGCGCATCCCTTGCGCCCACAACTCAACGAATACGCGGAGATTCAGCAACTATGTCGATGTACATCGGCGAAGCTTTGGCAGGCGACGGCAACGAAATCGCACACATCGACCTGCTGATCGGCGACAAGCAAGGCCCCGTCGGCGTGGCGTTCGCCAATGCCTTGGCCCGTCAAAGTGAAGGCCACTCGAACCTGCTGGCCGTGCTCACGCCGAACGTCGCCGTGAAGCCGGCGACCGTGATGATCACGAAGGTAACGATCAAGGGCGCCAAGCAAGCCGTGCAAATGTTCGGCCCCGCGCAAGCCGCGGTTGCGAAGGCCGTGGCCGACGCCGTCGCCGAAAACATCATTCCGAAGTCGAAGGCCGAAGAACTCGTCATCGTGTGCGGCGTGTTCATCCACTGGCAAGCCGCCGACGACAAGAAGATCTACGACTACAACTACGCCGCCACGAAGCAAGCCATCGCCAACGCGATGCAAGGCAAGCCGACGGCCGACGAAATGATCGCCCAAAAGGACAAGGTCAAGCACCCGTTCCAAGGCTTCTAAGAGTCTGGAAAGGTTGCAGATCAAACGAACCCCGCCAAGCTCGTCGGCCCGCCCGGCGAGCTTGGTGCGTTTTAGGACAGGCGCTAGCTGCTAGGCGCTAGGCGTCCGTCGGAAGGGTTTTCCTAGCGCCTAGCTCCTAACTTCTAGCGCCTTCCGCCATGCCGAAGCCTCTCATCCTCGTCCAGCTCGATACCGACGCGCAGCCCAGCGTTTTCGACGGCGTCGTGGCCGTCGATGCCGGGGTCCAGCATTTGTTTCGCCACTCGGGCATCACGGCCGAGAATGTCCGCGATCGGGTTCACGGAGCGATCTTCACGCGCGGCGGCGACGACCTGCGGTACACGGCCCTCTTCATCGGCGGGTCCGACGTCGCGGCGGGCGAGGCCGTGCTAAAGGCCGTGAAGAAGGCGTTCTTCGGGCCGATGCGCGTTTCGGTCATGCTCGATTCCAACGGCTCCAACACCACGGCCGCCGCCGCTGTGCTGGCCGCTCGCAAGCATCTCGATTTGTCGCAGACCAAGGCTTTGGTCCTAGGCGGCACCGGTCCCGTCGGCCGACGTGCCGTGCTGCTGCTGGCCCGCGAAGGGGCGACCGTTCGCGTCGCCTCGCGCGACGCGGCCCGAGCGGAACAGGTTTGTGTGGACGTTCGCCAAGCGGTGCCCGCTGCAAAACTCTCGGCCCACGCGGCCGGTAAACCTGAGGAAGCGGCGGAAGTCTTGAAAGGTTGCGAGTTGGTCATTGCCGCCGGAGCGGCCGGCGTCGAACTGCTGACGAAAGAGTCTCTCGCGGCGGCGCAAGGTTTAAAAGTCGCCGTCGATCTCAACGCGGTACCACCCGCAGGCATCGGCGGGATCGAAGCGTTCGACAAAGCGGTCGAGCGCCGCGGAGTCGTTTGCTACGGCCCGCTGGGCGTCGGCGGCACCAAGATGAAGATCCACAAAGCCGGCCTCAAGCAGCTTTTCGAACGCAACGACGCCGTGCTCGACGCCGCCGAACTGTACGAACTCGGCAAGAGCTTGTGACAGATAACTCTCTGAGGCGAGCGGGGGCCTTAAGGCCCCCGTTAAGTCTCCCAATCATTCGCGCAACACTTCTTTCTACTGCGGTCGCGAAAGATTCACCACGAACCACGCGAACAGCATCATCACTACGATGCCGAACACGGCGACGAAAGCGGTTACCCGCGTCTTCTGCCGCGCTTGCTGCAGCCGGGCCTCGACCGCCGAGAAATCATCGCGAGCCGCTGCGGCGACTTGATGTGCCGGCGGTATGGCGGCGGCAGGCGCCGCCGTCGAGCTAGGAAATACGCGCTCGTCTTTCAAGGCCGCTTCGCCGAGGTTGGCATGCTCGTGCGCTTCGCGTTGCGATGGCCCAAGTGATTTCGGTGAGTTGCGGACCGCCTCTTGCCAAGCCTTTGTGACGGCAGGCGGCAACGCCGACGTCGGCGACTCCACGGCGCGCTGCTCCCTATCGGCCTTCGGAGTCACGCTCGGTTTCGGCGGAGCCAAAACCTCCAGCGGCGGCAACGCGGCGGCCGGCGACGCAGGTGCCGTCACGCCAGGTGCGGGAGACGGCGGAACTGTGTAAACAGGAGCCGGGACATACTGCGGCCCCGGCGGAAGCATGTCGCCTTGCGAAACCGGCGGTTGCACAAAAGGCTGCGTGAAAGGTTGTACGGGCGGCACCTGATACGCCAGGCCGCAACCGGCGCAGACGACCATCTGCCCGGACATCGTCACGGGCACGTTCATCATCGTCGGACATCGGGGGCAGCCGATCTGCAGCCAACTCACGCGTCACCTGGCCGAAAGCAGTTCGCATCCTGCGGGAAGTCGTTCGACTATGGTAACCGAGCGCCGCGAGTGCGAAAATCAAACCTGTAGTTTCGCCAACGTTTCTTTCTCTACGCGACCTTTCAGCCGTGCCCGAGCCGATCGATTCGCCGCCGCCTAACTCACCGACGACGCCGCTTCCCCCCGGCCAGCAATTGGCGGCGCGCGGACGCTGGCCGCAAGTCGGCGAAAAGGCCTCGGCCCCGCCGCCGGACGTCTGGACCTTGGAGGTTCTGGGGCTCGTCAAAAACCCGCTCATGCTGACGCTCGATCAGCTAAAGCAGTTGCCGCAGGTCGAGCGGTCGATCGATATTCATTGCGTCACGCGTTGGTCGAAGCCCGGCGTGCGCTGTCGCGGCGTACGACTGGCCGACGTGCTGAAGCCGGCTCAGCCGTCGGCGGCGGCAAAGTTCATCAGCTTCACTGCTCACAGCACGCGGCGGCACGACACCTCGCTCCCCTTGGCCGACGCGATTCATCTCGAAACCTTGCTCGTGTGGGAAGTCGACGGGGTGCCGCTGGCGCCCGAGCACGGCGGGCCGCTGCGGTCGATCGTGCCGGAGCGGTACTTTTACAAGAGCCTCAAATGGCTCCGCGAGATCAAACTGCTCGAACGCGACGAACTCGGCTTCTGGGAACGGGAGGCCGGCTATCACAACACGGCCGACCCGTGGCGGCAGCAGCGCTATATGGCGCCGAATCTCTCGCGGCTCGAAGTGCGGGCGGCGCTGAAGTCGAAGAACTTCGCGGGTCGCGAACTCCGCAGCATCGATTGCCGCGGGCACGAACTTGCGGGTCTCGACGCTCGTAGCGCTTTATTGCGCGACGCCGACTTTCGCGATTGCCCGCTCGCGGAAGCCTGCTTCGACGGAGCGAATCTCTCCAATGCGAAGTTCGCCGGCGCGCGATTGCGCGGCAGTTCATTCGCCGGGGCCGATGTCGAAGGAGCCGACTTCGCCGGAGCCGATCTCCGTGGCTGCGACTTTCGTGGAGCGTCGCTCTTCGGCGCCACGTTCGTACCTGAGTTACCGGATCGCCCGACGGTCATCGACGCGACGACGCTGTTCGATACACAAGGGCTCGCGGCACTGATGCCTGAGCAAGAAATTTTTGTCCGCTCGCGCTAGCGGGCGGTCGATTACTTTGCCGGCGACTTACTTTACCGGCGGGATCTCGCTGCCGTGCGGATCGGTGTCGGCTTTCGGCAGCCCGGCGGCCAGCTGTTGCTGCAATTGCGGGCCGATGAAGTGTTCGATCTTTTCCGCCGGCTCATGCAGATGGTCCAGCGGTAACTGAAAGTGCTCGACCAAGTACGCTTCCCACAAACGGTGCGACCGCACCAGCGATTCCGCCGCTTCGCGCCCGGCCGCACTCAGCACGACGCGCGCACCGTCGACCAGTTCGACCATGCCCCGTTGTTGGAGCTTCTTCAGGGCGTGGCGTCCGGTAAATCCGCCGCCGACGCCGGCGAGCAAATGTTCGATGGTCAGGCCGCGCACGCCCGTCGTCGGCTTTGATTCTTCGTCGCGATAGAGCAAGGCCGTTAGGTCTTCTTCCGCGATCCGCACGGAAAGCCGCCAAGCGCGAATGCCCTTGCCGACCAAACCGTAGCGCGGCGCGAACACCACGGCCAACGCGAACTGCATGCCTGCCGCAACGGCCATCATGCCCGCGATGTTCGTTCCCGTGAGCGGCGCGAGAATACAACCGGCGAGCGACGACAAGATCGCCACGGCAACGGACCACAGCGTCATCGTGCTCAAGCGATCGGTGAGCAAATACGCCGTCGCGGCCGGAACGATCAACATCGCCACGCAAATGACGACGCCAACCGCTTCCAACGCCGCGACCGTCACAACGGCCGTCATCGCCATCAGCAGGTAATGCACAACGATCGCGCTAATGCCCATGGCCGTCGCCAGCGCGGGATCGAACGATGCGATCTTGAGTTCCTTCCAAAACACGCCGACGAACACAACGACCGCGACGAGCGCAATGAGCATCTTCGGCAAGGCCCGCGGGAGGTCGAAGGGGCCCCAATAGAAGCGGTCGATCGAGACAAAATCCATGTCGCCGAAGAGAACGCAATCGACGTCGATATGAGCCCGGGATGCGAAGTTGGAAACCAGCACGACGCCGATGCTAAAGAACGCCGTGAACGCGATTCCCAGGGCCGCATCTTCCGGCACGCTGCCGAACCGGTTGAGCGTTTGCACGAGCAGGGCCGTGAGAATGGCGACGATCATCGCGCCCAGATAAAGCGAAACAACCGCCTCACGGCCGGCGAGAAAGTAGGCGATGACGATGCCGGGCAACACGGCGTGACTGATCGCATCGCCGAGCATGCTCATGCGGCGGAGCACGAGGAAGCAGCCGAGAATCGCACAGGCCGAATTGACGATTGCGCCGACGGCGAAATTCCACCAGGTCAGTTCCGCGCCAGGTCCCCAAAGCACGAGGCCGGTCATGGGCGGCCTCCTTGGCGACGAGCGGCGCTTGCTTGCGACGCCGCACTTTCGGACGTTTCCGGCAACCGGCCTTCGGCGGCAAGCGATGCTTCCAACTTGCGGATCACGTCCGCCGGCAGGTAGTCGTCGATGTTCGTCAGGTCGAGGTCGACGAGTTGGCCGGCCAAGTCCGGATGTTCGACGAGGTACCGCTGCCAGAGCCGCTCGCCGCGGACGACGAGCGCGGCATGGTCCCAACCTGCGTCGGTGAGGCCGTATTCGGTCCCCTTGGCCGACGAACGAGGCACGAGCGTGCCGCCGAACACGGCGTCGTTGATCGCATGCCGTGCGGCGGCCGGCGTGATGTCGAACGTCGTGGCGACCTCCGATTCGGTGAGCCAAGCATCTTCCGAAGTCGGGCCTTCGGCGTATTCGTAGAGCCTCGAAAGGATGCGCTGCCGCAGCAGCATTCGGCGAAAGTCGCGCAAGGCCGCGGCTCGGGCCAAGATGCCGCGTCGCGGGGCAAACAGCATCGACACTACGAAGAACGCCGTGCCTACCAAAACGATAACGGGCCCGGTCGGCAGTAGGCTGTACTGTGCGCTGGTGAGCGTACCGAGGCCGCCGATCGCCGCGCCGATGATCGCCGATCCCACAAGCAGCTTGCTCAAGCGATCGGTCCAAAACCGCATGGTGACGGGCGGCAAAATGAGCATCGCCGCGACAAGCACCGCGCCTACGGCCGGCAGCCCGACGATGGTAATAAGAGCGGCGAGGGTCATCTGCACGTTGTCGAGAAGCAGCGCCGGCCAACCTTGCACGCGGGCAAAGCCGGGATCGAACGACGCCAGCCGTAGCTCTTTGTAAAGCAGCACGACGCAGACGAGCGCAGCCAGCGCCACGCCGCCGATGAGTTGCACATCGGCCGCGACCATGCCGGCGGTTTTGCCGAGGATGTATGACGTGAGACCGGCCTTGCTTCCTTCGGTCGAACGGTTCTGGATATAAGTGATGAGCACGATGCCCGCGCCGAAGAAGACGCTGCGAATCGTGCCGAGCAGGGCATCGTCTTTCACGCGCGTGTAGCGTCGCAACACGGTGAGCAGCAGCACCGAGAGCGTGCCGGTCGCGAGGGCGCCGATCAAAAGCGGCGTAAGATTCTTCCGGCCCGCGATGAGAAACGCCAGGCAAAGGCCCGGCAGCGCGGCGTGAGCAATCACGTCGCCGATCAAAGCCCGCCCGCGCAACACGGAGAAACTGCCGACAAGCCCGGCGCCCGCGCCGAGTAGGGCCGTGCCGAGAAGGACGACGATCGTGTTGTAGCTGAGGTCGAGCAAGGGAGAGCGTGATGGGCTTGCAATCGCGTACTAGCCCCGACGCTCAAGCGAGGGGGCACGAGTACTGCGACCATGTCCCCTCGCTTGCGCTTCGGGGCTAGTGTGTGATGGTGAGTCGGCTCTTAATCGCTTCGTTGTTTCGTGCGTACCGCTTCGGCCGCCGCGTCGAGCACTTCGAGTCTTGGGCCGTAGGTCTTGCGGAGGTTGGCGGGCGTGAACGTTTGGGCCGTCGGGCCGGCGGCCGTGAGGCGCATGTTGAGCATCATCACGGTTTCGAAATACTCTTCGACCGTCCGCAGGTCGTGATGCACGACGAGGACCGATTTGCCTTCTGCCCGCAGTTGCTTGAGCAAGGTGAAGACGACACGCTCCGTGGCGGCGTCGACGCCGGCCATCGGTTCGTCCATGAAATAAATGTCGGCCTTCTGCGCCAGCGCCCGGGCCAGAAACGTTCGCTGCTGCTGACCGCCGGAGAGTTGACCGATCTGCCGGTGTGCGAAGTCAGCCATGCCGACTTGGGCCAGGCACTCGCGGGCCCAGGCCGTGTCTGCGGCTTTCGGTCTGCGAAACCACCCGAGCCGGCCATAAGTGCCCATCAGCACGACGTCGAGCACGCTGACGGGGAAATCCCAATCGACGCTCTCGCGCTGCGGCACGTAACCGATTCGCCGCCGCACGGCATCGGCCGCGCCGCCGAAGATCCGCACGCTGCCGCCCGCCAAAGGGACGAGGCCGAGGACGGCTTTGATGAACGTGCTCTTGCCGGCGCCGTTAGGCCCGATGATGCCGACGAGTTGCGGGCTGTTGATGGTGAAGTCGACGTCCCAGAGCACCGGCCGCTGGTGGTAGGCCACGGTGACGTCGTGCACATCGAGAATCGGCGGCGTCAAGGAAGCGGTCGAAGTGCGGTCGGCGGCGATCGTGGTCCGTGGTTGCATAACTGATTCGACCGCCGCTTACTGCAAGGCTTTCACGATGACGTCGATGTTGTGCCGGACCATCCCGACGTACGAACCTTCCGGAGTGCCGGGCTTCCCCATCGAGTCGGAAAACAGTTCGCCGCCGATCGCCACCTTGTGCCCTCGATGTTCGCAACCTTCGAGCAGGGCCGTCATGTTGCGATCGCCGACGCTCCGCTCCATGAAGACCGCGCGAATCTTGCGGGTCACTAAGATGTCGACCAAGGCGTTGATTTCTTTCACGCCGGCTTCCGTCTCGGTGCTCACCCCCTGCACGGCCTTCACTTCCACTTTATACGCGCGGCCGAAGTAATGAAATGCATCGTGTGCCGTGACCAGCACGCGGCGGTCGTCGGGAATTGCGGCCAGCCGCGTCTTACAC
>JAFLCO010000024.1:0-13016 GCA_017303535.1 Planctomycetota bacterium | reverse complement strand
TCTGCAACTCGGCGCGGTACGTAGCCGCACGCTGCTTGTAATCCGCGGCGTGCGGCGGGTCGAACGTCGTCAGGAATTGCTCGACCGCATCAATGGTCAACGCCCACAGACCGACGTCGAACCACACGTGCGGATCGAGTTCTTCATGGCCGACGGAGATCAAGCGTTCACGCGGCACCGTTGACGTCACGGCGATGGTCGGCTTGCGCTCGCCGAGCCGCTCAAAGACTTCCGTCATGCGCCCTTCGAGATGCAGGCCGGAGTAGAAGATCACGTCGGCTTGCGCAAGCTTGGCGATGACGTCGGGCGTCGCTTTGAATAGGTGCGGATCGATGTCTTCCCCCATGATTTGCTCGACCGCCGCGTGCGGACCGGCGACGTTGCGCACGACGTCGGCGACCATGCCCGTCGTGCAAACCGCTTTGAGCGGGTACTTGCCGGCAAACGCGGGCCAAGCGGTCGTCCCGCCGGATTGAGTCGGCGTGGCATTGGAAGAAGGCCCGCAGCCGACGAGCGCAGGCAACGCGAGCAGAGCGAGCGATAACAAGCGGCGAACAGGATTCATCGGAGGTTCAAACGCCATCAGGTGTAAACGAGACCACGGCCTCCTTATCATCGCACGTTTGCGGAGTTTGAAAACAGCAATTTTGAGTAACCAAAAACCCTCCTTGCTGACGATTCCCTGTGTATGAACCGCACGCGCGACATTTTGACGCCGGCAATTGCGCTCACTTTTGCGTTCACGTGCGCCGCGGCGTCATCGGCCGCCGAAACAACGATCACGCTCGACGAAGCGTGGCTCTGGCCCACCGCGAGTCGGTCGTTTCGCCATGAGAAGTCGCTCTTTCGTTGGGCCGGACAAGGGCCTGCGGAACCGGGCCGCAGCGAGACGATTATCACGGACCGACCGCACCTCAGCGAAGCAAGTAACCTCGTCGGGCTCGGCACCGCGCAACTCGAGTGCGGCTACAGTTACTTCCACGATCGCAACGCCGGCGTCACGAGCGAAGGTCATTCGTTCGGGGAAGCCCTGCTGCGGCTCGGCATCTTCGCGGAGTGGTTCGAGCTACGCTTGGCCGACGGCTATCTGATGGAACGCACCCGCGATCCGGTGAACGGCAACACGCGCATTCGCGGCTTCGACGACCTTTACCTCGGCGCCAAACTCGCGCTCACGACGCAAGACGGCGTGCTGCCCGAAATGGCGATTTTCCCACAGATGCGGCTCCCCGTCGGCCACGACGCGTTCTCCAACGACGAAGTGCTGCCGGGCTATCTCTTCGCCTACAGTTGGACGATCAACGATTGGCTCGAACTGGAATGCAACAACCAAGCGAACCGTCGCATTGACGACTCGGGGCACAGCTATGTCGAACTCATACAAACGGCCAACTTCGAAGTGACGCTTACGGACCGGCTGGGGTCGTTCTACGAGTTCGTCATGTTCACGCCGACCGGTGCGCTCACCGCGCAGACGGAATACTACTTTCATACGGGCGTCGTGTATCTGCTGGCCGACAACGTTCAAGTCGACATTCATTCGGCGATCGGGCTCAACGAAGCTGCGGCGGATTGGGCTTTTACCGGCGTCGGAATTTCGTTTCGACGGTAGACGCGTGCGGTTTCGCGCGGTCGAAAACTCGGGTTCGTCGGGCCATCGGGTGAGACCGTGTCTCAGCCCGTGATTTGCGGTATTTCGGGGCTTCTCGCTCTGCGGGCTCACGCGTAGTCTGAGAGGTATCCCGCCTCTAAATCTCACGCTTGAGCCCGCCATGTCTGCTCCCGCTTCGCGCTCGTCATCTCGTTCGAAGTTGATTCTCGTTCAAATCGTTGCCGCCGTCGGGCTCATTGCGATGGGCGGATGGCTCGGCCGTGCATGGGAGGCGCGTCGTGAGAAGCCCGCTCCGAGTGCGGACTCGACGGCGGACGTAGCTCCGGCGCCGAGCGGCGAGTCTGCATCGACCGGCGTCGTGCATTTCGAAAAGAGCCGTCAAGAATCGGCGGGCGTGCGTCTGGGCGAAGTGCAGACCGCCGAAACGGAAGATTCCATCGCGGTCACCGGTAAGTTGGCGGTCGACGAAGATCGGCTGGCGCACATTTATTCGATGGTCGAAGGGGTGCTGCGCGAGGCGCCGGTGAAGCTGGGCCAAGACGTGAAGGCCGGCCAGCTATTGGCGATGGTCGACAGCAAAGAGGTCGGCGCCGCCAAACTGGAACTGGCCCGCGATCGATTGAATCTCGGCTTTGCGCGCACGAATCACGACTGGGCGCAAACGATTCATAACAACACGCAGGCGCTGATTACGGCGCTGGCCAAGAACCCGCCGGTGCGCGAAATCGAAGTCAAGTTTCGCGACCAGCCGATGGGGGACAATCGGCAATTGCTCGTGGCCGGTTACGCGAAGTATGAACAGACCAAGGCCGATTTCGAGCGTTTGGAAACGCTGCGCTCGCAGAACGTCGGCGTCGAAAAAGACTTTATCCGCGCGAAGGCCGAGTACGAAGCGTCGACCGCCACCTACCAGGCCGTGCTAGAACAGTTGAAGTTCACCACCAAGCAACGTCTGCTCGAATCCGATCAGAAATTGCAAGAAGCGGTGACGGCCGAACGGATGGGACGGGCTTCGCTCTTGATTCTCGGCTACAAAGAAGACGAAATCGACAAGATGGATCCTCTGGCCGAAGGGGAAGCCGTGGCACACTATCCGATTCGTGCGCCGTTCGACGGCACCGTGATCGGCAAACATGCGGTGCTCAGCGAACAAGTGGGCCCGACGCATCAGCTTTACGAGATAACCGATTTGGCGCGGGTCTGGCTCGTGGCCGACGTCTTCGAAAAAGATCTTCCGGCGCTGGTCCGCGTCGCCGGGAAGACGCTGGAGTTCACGGCCGCGGGCTACGGCGACAAGAAGTTTTCGGCCAAGGTCGCGCATACCGGCAACTCGGTCGACGAAAAGACGAGGGCCGTGCGGTTGATCGCCGTCGCCGAAAATCCCGACCGCGTGCTGAAGCCCGGGATGTTCGTGCAGGTGTCGTTGCCGGTGGGGGAAAAGAAGGCAATGGTCCAGGTTCCCTCGGCGGCCGTGCAATCGCATAGCGGGGAGTCGTTCGTGTTCGTGGCTCGCGGCGAGGATGAGTTTGAAAAGCGGCGCGTGCGGCTCGGGCGAACTGTCGGCGAGGCTGTGGAAGTGCTCGACGGTTTGAAATCGGGCGAGCGGATCGTCGTGACCGGCGGGTTTGCGCTGAAGAGCGAGATGTTGAAGGAGTTGATGGCGGGCGACTGACGTTGAACGTCCAACAATGCACGGGTGGACGAGCCACCCGTGGCACCCGAGGCCCTCGCTCCTACTTTTCGCTCGCACTTCTCGTCATTTTCGCATAACCGGCCGTCGCATCATGATCACCAAACTCATCGACTGGGCCCTTGAAAACCGCTTCATCGTCGGGCTCAATACGCTCCTGCTGATTGCCATCGGCTTGTGGGCGACGGTCAATCTGCCGATCGACGCCGTGCCCGACGTTACGAACGTGCAGGTGCAGATTCTTACGACGTCGCCGGCGCTGGGGCCGCTCGAGGTCGAACAGTTCATCACCGCGCCGGTCGAGAAGACCTTGAGCGGCGTGCCCCGTGTGGAAGAGGTCCGCTCAGTCAGTCAGTTCGGCTTGTCGGCGGTGACGGTCGTGTTCGAAGAAGGGACCGATATTTATTGGGCCCGGCAGATGGTCGGCGAGCGGCTGCAGATCGCCCGCTCGGATATTCCGCCCGGCATGGGCGACCCGGAAATGGGGCCGATTTCGACGGGCCTCGGCGAAATCTATCAGTTTGAAGTGCGCTCGAAGCCCGGCTTTAAGCACTCGCTGATGGATCTACGCGAGGTGCTCGACTGGAACATCGCCTACCAGTTGCGCAGCGTGCCGGGCGTGATCGAGGTCAACACGTTCGGCGGCGAGTTGAAAACCTACGAGGTGCAACTCGACCCCAACCGACTGCTTAATTACGGCATCTCGATCGACCGGGTGTTTGAAGCCCTGCGGCAAAACAACGCCAACGAAGGGGGCGGCTACCTGGTGCATCAGCAGGAGCAGCGCGTCATTCGGGGCGAAGGCTTGATCACGTCGCTCGACGACGTGGCAGACATCGTGCTCGACGATCGGGCCGACGGCACGCCGATCTACGTCCGCGACGTCGGCGAAGTGCGGTTGGCGCCGCTCCTGCGGCAAGGGGCCGTCACGCGCGATGGTCGCGGCGAGGGAGTCGTCGGCATCGTCATGCTCTTGATGGGTGAAAACGCGCGGGTCGTCGTCGATCGGGTGAAGGAAAAGGTCGCCGAGATTGAAAAGACGCTGCCCGAGGGGGTGATGATCGACACGTTCTACGACCGGACCGACTTGGTCCGGCAGACGATTGGCACCGTCGAAAAGAGCCTTGCCGAAGGGGGCTTGCTGGTCATCATCGTGCTGCTGCTGTTGCTCGGCAGCTTGAAGGCGGGGCTGATCGTGGCGCTGGCCGTGCCGCTCTCGATGCTCGGCGCCTTCATCGGGATGGTTCTTACGGGCCTTTCGGGCAACTTGATGAGCTTGGGGGCGATCGACTTCGGGCTGATCGTCGACGGCTCCGTCGTGTTGATCGAAAACATCGTCCGCAGGGCCGGTGAGTGGTCGCACCATCATCCGAAGGAAGAGGTGCCGCGCGGTGTGATTCGCCAAGCGTGCCATGAAGTGGCGCGACCGGTGGTGTTCGGCGTCGGCATCATCATGATCGTCTACTTGCCGATTCTTTCGCTGCGTGGGCTCGAAGGAAAAATGTTTCGGCCGATGGCGTTCACCGTCATCTTCGCGCTGCTGACCTCGCTGGTACTCGCGTTGACGCTCATGCCGGTGCTCGGTTCCATCTTCTTGCGGCGCAACGTCACCGAGAAAGAGACGTTTCTGATCCGCTGGGCGAAGCAAGTTTATCGTCCGACGCTAGAGTTTGTGATGGCCCGGCCGCGCGGCGTGCTGCTCGTGGCCGGAGTGATCTTCGCGCTGAGCGTCGTCGTGGCGTTGCGTCTCGGGGCCGTGTTCGTACCCCGGCTCGATGAAGGCTCGCTGGCCGTGCAAGCCGTGCGGTTGCCGAGCGTGTCGCTCGAAGCGTCGATCGAAATGATGACCAAGGCGGAGCAAACGCTGAAGAAGTTTCCGCAAGTCGTGAGCGTGGTCTCGAAGACGGGGCGGCCCGAAATCGCCAACGACCCCATGACGGTGAATCTGACCGACCTCTTCATTTCGCTCAAACCCGAGAAGGAGTGGCCGGAGCGAATCAGCAAAGAAGAACTGGTGCGGCAGATGGAAGAAGCCCTCGATCGCGAGGTGCCGGGCAATGCGTTCGGCTTCACGCAACCGATTGAGTTGCGCGTGCAAGAACTTATCGCCGGCGTACGGAGCGATGTCGGCATCAGCCTGTACGGCGATGATCTCGAAGCGTTGAAGGCCAAGGCCGACGAGATCGCGGCGGTCGTCGCGAAGGTGCCCGGTGCCGCGGACGTGGCCGCCGAGCAAACGGCCGGCCTGCCGACGCTGCGCGTGATCATTCGCCGGCGCGACATCGCTCGCTACGGCATCAATGCCCGCGACGTGCTGGATGCCGTCGCCGCGATCGGCGGCAACACGATCGACCAAGTGTTTGAAGGTCAGCGGCGGTTTCCGCTGCAAGTGCGGCTCGGGCCCGAGTGGCGGCACGACGTCGACACGCTCCGGGCGATCAAGATCGCCGATCCGCAAGGTCGGCAAATTCCGCTGGAGCAGTTGGCCGATCTTGTCGTCGAAGACGGCCCGGCACAGATCAGCCGCGATTCGCTGCGGCGGCGGATTTTGGTGCAGGCCAATGTCCGCGGGCGCGACCTCGCCGGCTTTGTGCACGATGCGCAGGCCGCGGTCGATCGCGACGTAAAACTTCCGGCAGGCTACACGCTCGCTTGGGGCGGGCAGTTTAAGAACTTGCAAGAAGCGAGCGGCCGGCTGGCGATCGCCGTGCCGCTGGCGCTGCTCATGATCTTTGCGTTGTTGCATCTGACGTTCGGCTCCGTCCGTGCGGCGGCGCTGATCTTTATGAACGTCCCGATGGCCGTGACCGGCGGCGTGTTCGCGCTTTGGTTGCGCGATTTGCCGTTTTCGATTTCCGCCGGCGTCGGGTTCATCGCGCTGTTCGGCGTCGCCGTGCTCAACGGCGTGGTGCTCGTCACGTCGATCTTGGAACATCGCCGCGGCGGGCAACCGATGCAGGAAGCCGTTGCGGATGCGGCCCTCTCGCGCGTGCGGCCCGTGTTGATGACGGCTCTCGTCGCCATGCTCGGATTCGTGCCGATGGCCCTGGCTTCCGGCAGCGGCGCCGAAGTGCAACGCCCGCTGGCCACGGTCGTGATCGGCGGACTCGTGACGTCGACCCTGCTGACGCTGTTCGTCGTGCCGGCAATCTACCGCTGGTTTGAGCCGAAGAATCTGAACGAAGCGTCGGCGGGCGCGGTAGCATAAGCGGCGGAATCCCGCGAACCGCCGCATGCCGGCACGTCTCTCCCTGCTGCCGGCACGTCGTCGGCGATCATGCCGGCATTGACCCTGGCCGCCGCTTTCCCCTATTCTTGCCGCCCCTCGGAGGGCTCGACCAAAAGGCCGGGCCGCAGCTTGTGAAAACGCCCGCTTCCACAACGTCGCCCGCCTATCTGAGCCGCCGCGCGCAAGCATCCGGCGGGCAACCAATCAATTACCTGATGCATACGGCCCTGAGCCGGCCCGAGTTGATCTCGCTGGCCGCCGGGTTCGTCGATCAGGGCTCGCTGCCGGTTGCCGAGGTCGACGACGCTTGGCGAACATTGGCGGCTGAGCAAAGTTTGGCGCACGCCGCGTTGCAATACGGCACGACCGCCGGCTATCGCCCGTTGCGCGAACTGCTGCTGGAAGAACAACGCACGGCCGACGGCGACCCGCCTGCCATGCGCAACCTCACGCCGGAACAAGTCGTCGTCACGGCCGGCAGCAATCAGCTGCTGTACCTGCTGGCCGACATGCTCTGCGACGCCGGCGACATCGTGCTCTGCGCCGCACCGACCTACTATGTGTTCCTCGGCGTCTTAAAGAATCTCGGCATTCGGGCCGTGAGTGCGGCGACTGACGAGCAAGGCCTGATCCCCGAGGCCCTCGAAGAGCGACTCGAGCAGCTCGCCAAGGCAGGCGAACTCGGCCGGGTCCGCTGCATCTACGTCGTCAGCTACTTCGACAACCCGCAAGGCGTCACATTGCCGGCGGATCGCCGAGCGAAAATCGTCGAACTGGCCCGCAAGTATTCGACCGAGCACAAGATCTACGTGCTCGACGATGCCGCATACCGCAAACTGCGTTACGTCGGCGACGACGTGCCGAGCTTCGCCGCCTTCGACGAAGACGACACGGTCATCACGACGCAGACGTTTTCCAAATCGTTTTCGCCGGGCGTGCGCGTGGGCTGGGGCGTGCTGCCGCCGGAACTCGTGCAAACGTTCTGCGACGTCAAGAGCAACATCGATTTCGGCTCGCCGAATTTGAACCAGCACCTGATTTACGAAGCCGTGCGCTCCGGCGGTTGGGCCAAGCAAACGGCGGCGCTCTGCGACGTTTACCGCACCAAACGCGATGCCATGCTCCGCGCTTGTGAGCGCTACATGGCCGGGCTGCCGGGAGTTTCCTGGCGTCATCCGGCCGGCGGGCTCTACGTGTGGCTAATGTTGCCCGAAGGAGTCGATGCCGGAGCCGACGGCCCGCTCTTCCGCGCGGCCTTGGACGCCGGCGTGCTTTACGTACCCGGCGGGTTCTCGTATGCCGGCGAAGGTGAGCCGACGGCGAACAACACGATACGCCTCAGCTACGGCGTGCAGTCCCCCGCGCGGATCGACGAAGGCATCAGGCACCTGGCGACCGCCGTCGCCGCGGTGGCGAGGTAACCGCCGCGCATGCGCATCATCGACCGCTACCTGCTGGGCCAGTATCTCAAGACGTTTCTGATCTGTTGGATCAGCATGACCGGCCTCTACGTCGTGGTCGATGCATTTAGCAACCTCGACGAGTTCATGAAATACTCGGAGACGACGGGCCGCGGCATGCTCGGCACGATGGCCAAGTTCTACGCCTTTCGCTCGATCTACTTCTTCGACCGTTCCAGCGCGATCATCGCCATGATCGCCGCGATGTTCACGATCACCTGGATCACGCGCCACAACGAACTTACGGCGCTGATGGCCGCCGGCATTTCGCGAATGCGCGTCGTGCGGCCGGTGCTGTTGGCCGCGCTCTTCGTCACGCTGGGGGCGGCCTTTAGCCGGGAGTTCGTCATTCCGCCGCTTCGGGAGCACCTCACGCGCGACCCGAAAGATCTGGCCGGCAATGCCGCCGTGGCCATGGGGATGCAGGTCGACAACTCGACCGGCTTGATTCTCAAAGGCCAACATACGTTGCCCAAAGAGCAGAAGATTCATCGGCCGTCGTTCGTGTTGCCGCCCGGCCTCGATGCGTTCGGCAAGCATCTTTCGGCCTACGACGCTTTTTACCAACCGAAAACGGCCGACCGTCCCGCAGGCTACCTCTTCAAGCAAGTCACCTCGCCGCTCGATTTGCTCAAGCAGCCGACGCTTAAGCTCGGCGAGCGGGCCGTCATTCTCACACCGGTCGACCACGCCGATTGGCTCCAGCCCGACGAATGTTTCGTGGTCTCCGACATCGACTTCACGCAACTCAGCTCCGATCGCAGCTGGCGCAAATTCATGGCGACGCCCGAACTCGTCGAAGGTCTGGCGAACCCGAGCCTCGACTTCGGGGCCGACGTCCGGGTGATGATCCACAGCCGGCTCGTGCAACCGCTGGCCGACGTGACGCTCTTGTTTCTCGGGCTGCCGCTGGTACTGCGACGCGAGAATCGCAATATCTTCGTCGCCGTGTTTATCTGCGTCGCACTCACGGCCGTATTCATGGTCGTAGGGTTCGCCTGCCAGAAGCTTGGCTCGATCATGCTGATTCGCCCGTCGCTGGCGGCGTGGCTACCGCTCTTGATCTTCGTGCCGGTGGCCACGGCCCTCTACGACCGGATTGAAAAGTAGCGAACGCTGCGAAATAGGCGACTTCCCGACTCTCTGCGTATAGAATTCGTCGCACAACGCCGGGTGGCTGGGGCATAGCGCAGCGGTGCCCCAGAAACGCAGACTGGGGCACCACTTCGTTTTGCCCCAGCCACCCGACGGTGATTGCCTGATCCACCCTCACGCCCAGGAGGTTCGCGATCCATGCCCGACGCACCAGAGCGCCCCTGGGTCGACGGACTACTGATCTCACAAGTCCTACGACGCACGGTGGAAGCGCACGGCGAGCGCGACGCGCTGGTATTTACCTCGCTCAACTACCGTCGCACCTGGCGCGAATTCGACAACGACGTCGAACTTGCGGCACGCGGCCTCTTGTCGCTGGGGCTGAAACGCGGCGACCACCTGGCTCTGTGGGCCACGAACGTGCCGCAATGGGTCGTGTTGCAATTCGCGACGGCGCGAATCGGCGTCGTACTCGTCACAATCAATCCGGCGTACCGACTGTTCGAACTCGAGTACGTGCTCAATCAGAGCGACGCGCGGGTGCTGTGCCACGTCGACAAGTTCAAAACGTCCGACTACTGCGCGATGCTCGGACAAGCCTGCCCCCAGTTACTTTCCGGCGAGGCAGGCCGGTGGAAATCGGAGACATTCCCCAAGCTCGAGTGGGTCGTCTCGCTCCGCGGCGACGCGCTGCCCGGCGAAATCTCCTGGGAGCAACTTCTCCAGCGCGGCCGAGCGCACAAAGTCGACTGGCCGGCGATCGAATCCGAGCTTGAGATTTCGCAGCCGATCAACATCCAGTACACCAGCGGCACGACCGGCTTTCCGAAAGCGGCTACGCTCAGCCACCACAATTTGCTGATGAACGCCTACTACATCGGCGCGTGCCAGCGGATTTCGGCCGACGATCGCATCTGCATTCCCGTTCCGTTCTACCACTGCTTCGGCTGCGTCCTCGGCACGCTCTGCTCGGTTGTCTACGGCGCGACGATGGTCATCCCGGCCGACTCGTTCCATCCGGCCGCGACGCTGGAAGCCATCGAGCGCGAAGGGGCGACGTCGCTCTACGGCGTGCCGACGATGTTCATCGCGCAGCTGCAAGACCCGACGCTCGCCGAGCGCAAGATCACGACGCTCCGGACCGGCATCATGGCCGGCAGCCCCTGCCCGATCGAAGTCATGCGGCAAGTGATCGACCGCCTCGGAGCCACGGAGGTGACGATCGCCTACGGCCAGACCGAGGCCTCGCCCGTCATCACGCAGACGCGCTACGACGATCCGCTGGAACTACGCGTGGAGACCGTGGGTCGGCCGCTCCCCGGCTTTGAAGTGAAAATCGTCGATCCAGCCGACGGTCGCACACTCGGCGACGACGAGCAAGGCGAGCTTTGCGCGCGAGGCCACGGCGTGATGATCGGCTACTACGGCGACCCTGCGGCCACGGCGGCGGCCATCGACTCCGACGGCTGGCTCCATACGGGTGACCTCGCGGTACGCCGGCCCGACGGCTACTACCACATCACGGGCCGCATAAAGGACATGGTCATCCGCGGCGGCGAAAACATTTATCCGCGCGAAGTCGAAGAATACCTCTTCCGTCATCCGGCGATCGAACAGGCGTCGGTCGTCGGCGTGCCCGACCCGAAGTACGGCGAAGAACTCGCGGCCTGGGTGAAGCTCAAAGCCGGCCAAGCCTTGACGGAAGACGAAGTGAAATGCTTCGTGAAGGCCGGGCTGGCCCACTACAAAGTCCCCCGCTACGTCCGCTTCGTCGATACGTTTCCGCAAACGGTCACCGGCAAAATCCAGAAGTTCAAGATTCGCGAGCAGATGATCGCCGACCTGGGGCTGAAGGAACAACGAACGGCGTGACGGAGGAAATGGGGAAGTCGGAATGGGGAATGGGGAATGACAACACACACTAGCCCCGACGCGCAAGCGAGGGGACATGCCGCATGATTCACCGCGTCGCCACAATCGTCTTGCTTATCACACTTGCTTCGTCTCTCCTTGCCGCCGCTCCGCCGGTCGGCGAGCAATTTCTCGATAACGGGGTCATCCGCCTCGGCGTCGACCTCTCGCGCGGCGGGTGCATCAGTTATCTCTCGCCGTCGGGGCAAGACCGCAACGTCGTCAACAACTTTGACCTCGGGCGGCAGATTCAAATGTCGTTTTACTCGGGCCCGATTCCTTTCGTCGTCGGCGACAAGCGGCCCAAGCCGCATTGGGAGCATATCGGCTGGAACCCGATTCAGACCGGCGACGACTTCGGGCACGGCTCGCGCATTCGCGACTTTCGTCGCAACGATGCCCGACACGAATTTATTGTCAGCTGTATTCCCATGCAGTGGCCGCTCGACGACGTGCCGGCCGAGTGCGAGTTTACGAGTAGGATCGAACTTCGGGGCGCGGCCGTTCACGTCACCAGTAGCATGGTCAATCTCCGCGCCGACAAGCGGCAGTATCCGGCCCGTCATCAGGAGTTGCCGGCCGTGTACGTCAACGGACCGTTCTACCGGCACATAAGCTACCAAGGCCCGCGGCCGTGGACGCATGACGAACTCACGCACTTCGACACGACCGGCGGGAAGGGGTTTCCCTGGCGACACGCCACCATGACGGAGCGCTGGGCCGCACTGGTCGACGACCAGGACTGGGGCCTCGGCGTGTACAACGCCGACTGCTTCGAATTTGCCGGCGGCTTTTCCGGGAAGACCGGCAGCGGCGGCACGCGCGACGCCCCGACCGGCTACATCTCCCCGATTCACACGGAAGTGATCGACCACAATATCCATTACGAGTATCGCTACACGCTCGTCTTGGGCACGCTCCGGGAAATACGCGACTATATCTACAGGAATGCCGACAAGAGCTCGCGCCGACCCAGTTATCGGTTTGCCGGAAGTCGACAACATTGGCGCTTCGCCAACGCCCACGACGCAGGCTTGCCGATCGACGGCGCACTTCAAGTCTCGTACGACGCCGCCGACCCGCACCTTATCGGCCCGCGCGATTTCTGGCGGTCCGCCGACGCGCAGAAGCTCTACGTCACGGCCGCTTTCACGCAGGCCGAAGATAAGGCCCGGCTGTATTGGCAACGCCACGGAGACGCCGGCTTTTCCGAACAATGCGCGGTCAACTTTGCAATCACGCCCGACGGCCAAATGCGGACGTACGAAATCGACTTGAGCCGGAACCCGAACTACCTTGGTGAGAGCAATCCGGCGGGCGCGATCATCAATTTGCGTCTTGATCCGACAGCCGGAGTTCGTCCCGGCGATGAGTTGCGACTGCACTACATCGGTGCTCGGCGGCCGGTCGAGGATTGACGTTTGCGGATCGGACGAGTTGTTCGTCGGCCCAGTACCTGGGGCACCGCTGCGCTATGCCCCAGCCACCCGCAACAACGTTTTGAATCCTTGCTTAGCGAAGTTCGAGTACCACGCGAAGTCCGTTGCCCCAATCGCGGCGGCTGGGTCGGGTGAAGTCGCGGTTCGCGCAGCGGGCCATGGTGGCAGGCGAGAGATAGTCGCCGCCGCGGACGACGCGGCCGTTGCCGTCCGTCGAGCCTTGGGGATCGTCGGTCGGCGCGGCCGTGTAATAGTCGGCCGCGTACCAATCGGCGCACCATTCCCAGACGTTGCCGTGCAGGTCGTGGAAACCCCAGGCGTTCGGTCGAAACGATCCGATCGGAAGCGTTATCGGCGGGCGCTCGCCGTAGCGGAAGTTACCGGCTTCGAGCGGCAACTCATCCGCAGCGCCGAAGCGACGCGAACCGCCGGCCCGTGCGGCATATTCCCATTCGGCCTCGGTCGGCAAACGATACCGGCGACCGGCCGCTTTCTCTTCCGGGAGTTCCGCAAGCCGGCGGCAGAATTCTCCGGCGTCGTACCAAGAGACCATCTCGACCGGATGCTGCGACGTATCGAT
>JAFLCO010000239.1:8722-10114 GCA_017303535.1 Planctomycetota bacterium | reverse complement strand
GACGTCAACGTCATTATGGTCTGGTCGCAAGGGGGCGTGAGCCATCACGACACACTGGATCCGAAGCCGGATGCCGCAGTGAGCGTGAAGGGTGAATTCAAAGCCATCGATACGGCCCTGCCCGGCGTGAAGTTCACCGAGATCATGCCTCGCATGGCCAAAGAAGCCAAGCGTTTCGGGCTGCTCCGCGGTTGGAATCCCCGCAACGGCTCGCACGGTACGGCCGATCAATATGTGATGACCGGCCACAAGTTCAACCCGGCCGTACACTACCCGACGTTCGGCTCGGTCGTCAGCAGTCTCAAGGGCTTCAAGTCGGCGATGCCTCCGTTCGTGCAACTCGGTACGAACATCGATCGCCGCTTTGGCGGCGGTATGCCGGGCTTCTTAGGCCTGGAACACGGCGCTTTTGAAATGCCGGCCGACCCGAACGCCAAGGGCTTCGTCGTTCGCGACATCACGCCGCCGTCCGGCGTCGATATGGATCGCATCGCGCGACGTCGCTCGATGCTGGGGACGATCGACGCCTTGCAACAAAAGATGGATCTGCAACCGGCGGCTTACGAGGCGCTCGACGAACACTACAAGGCCGCGCTCAACATGATCACGGCCAAGGAAACGCAGCAAGCGTTTCAGATCGAAAAAGAATCCGACAAGAATCGCGACGGTTACGGCCGCACGCCGTTCGGACAGCGCATGCTTTTGGCCCGCCGGCTTATCGAGTCGGGCGTCCGTTTCGTTTCCGTCACCGACGGCGGTTGGGACACCCACCAAAACAACTTCACTTCTCTGAAGACGCGACTGATTCCGCCGGTCGACCAAGCCCTTCCGGAACTCTTAATCGATCTCGAACAACGCGGTTTGCTCGACAGCACGCTGGTGCTCTGGCTCAGCGACTTCGGCCGCACGCCGAAGATCAACTCGGCCAGCGGCCGCGACCACTGGTCGACCTCGGGCTTTGCAGTCATGGCCGGCGCGGGTATTCCCGGTGGCTCGGTCGTCGGCCGCACCGATGAAGAGGGCGGCTACGTCGTCGACGACGAATACTTCTCCGAAGACATCGCCGCGACGCTCTACTCGAAGATCGGCATCGACCCGCACACGATGCTCACGACAAATGATGGGCGCCCCGTGATGCTCAACGAAGGCAAAGTCATCCGCGAGTGGATGTAACGTCCATCTACCTCGATTTAGCCGCGGAGCTTGTCTCCGCGCTTTTGATGATTGACATTCTGCCGGAGGCGCATGATGTGGAATCGTTTGCTCCATCGTCGTGATGCTCTGCGCGTCGGCGGATTGGCCGCGGCGGCGACGCTCGTCCCCCTCGCAAGCCGCGCCGAACAGAAATCCACTACTTCCTCACTCCCGCCGACGGCCGATAGCGTCATCTTT
>JAFLCO010000239.1:0-8711 GCA_017303535.1 Planctomycetota bacterium | reverse complement strand
GCGCGGCACGCTGAGCCCGATCGCCACGAGCGTCGCCGGGCTGCAATTCGCCGAAGTCTGCCCGAACTTGGCCAAGATTGCGAACAAGTTCACGCTCGTGCGTAGTTATTCGCATTCGAATAACGACCACTTCATGAGCCAGGCCTACACGCTCAGCGGTCGGCCCGTAGCGCTCAACGCCATTCAGAAAGAGCCGAACATCGGTTCGATCGTCAACTACCTGCAGGGCCCTCGCAACAACCTGCCGGGCTACATCGCGGTGCCGGGCTTCACGCGGCCTGGTCCTCCGCCGACCGATCTCTTCGTCGGCGGTTGGCTCGGTCGGGAATACGCGCCGTTCTGCGCGGCCCGCGAGCCGGCCGAGCCCGACTTCACGAAAGGTCCGCTCTATACAAATCCCAACGCGACGATCGAAGAGCAACTTGCGCCTGCGGCGATTGAAATGCCCGCCGGCTTGAATTACGACCGGCTCGCCGCACGGGCCGAACTTCGCGGAGCCCTAGAATCGCGGCTGCGCACGGCCGATGAACTGGCCGCGCATGCCGACATGGACGCTCATTACCGTAACGCGTTTTCGATGCTCGCGTCTGCGCAAGTTCGCACCGCCTTCGACGTCGCCTCGGAACCGGAAAGCGTGCGCGACTCGTACGGCCGTACAAAAATCGGCGGCCGCTGTTTGATGGCCCGCCGTCTCGTGGAAGCCGGCGCTCGGTTCGTTATGGTCGATTACGGGTACGATCCCGACTACGGCAACTTGTGGGACAATCACAACGCGCCGAGTCAGAATCACCCGGTGCTGTGCGAAATGGCCAAGCGGCCGTACCATGTCGCCGGCATGGATCGAGCCTTCGCCGCGTTGCTCGGCGATCTCGAAGCGCGCGGCCTGCTGGCTCGCACGCTCGTGGTTTTCGTCACGGAGTTTGGCCGCACGCCGGTGATTAACAAGAACGGCGGCCGCGACCATTGGGGACCGGCCGGCAGCGTGTTCTTCGCCGGCGGCGGCACGCAGCCCGCCGTCATTGGAGGCACCGATCGCAACGGCGCGTATCCGACGACGGAACCCAACTCGCCCGCCGACGTCGCCGCCTCGATTTATCGGGCCTTGGGCATCGACACGACGCACCGACTTCGCGACCGTGAGAACCGGCCGCACTTCGTCTTGCCGGAAGGTCGAGTGATTCCCGGCTTGTTCACGTAGCGTTGTAGGAACGCCTTCCGTGGCGCTGCGTCTGCCCTCATTGTCGCCGGCGAGCGGCCAGCGTAAGCTGGCCGTTTTTCGTAATCACAACGGCCGGCTCACATCGGTCGCTCGCCAAGAATAGAGAGAATCTCATGTCGCTATCAGGCAAGACCGCGCTCATTACCGGCGGCGGAACAGGTATCGGATTAGGCATCGCTCAAGCCTTGGCCGCCGAGGGGTGCCGCGTCATTATCGCCGGCCGACGCGAATCGGTCTTGAAGCAAGCCTGCGAAGCGACGACTTCGCCGATCCAGCTTACGTACCACGCCGTCGACGTCGGCGATTGGTCAAGCGTCGAAAGCCTGTTTCGAGCCGTGCATCAAGACGTCGGTGCGCTCGACATCCTCGTCAACAGCGCCGGCACCAACACGGCCCGACGTCGGCTTGCCGAGTTGTCGCTGGAAGATTGGGACGCGATGATGAAGATCAATTGCTACGGCTCTTTTTACTGCCTACGCGCGGCCATGCCGAAAATGATCGAGCGCCGCGACGGACTCATCGTCAACATCAACAGCGTCTCCGGCATCCGGGCCGGAATGCTCGGCGGCATCGGCTACAACGCCTCGAAGTTCGCCGTTACGGGACTCGGCATCACTGCGGCCCAAGAAGCGGCCGAATACGGAATTCGGGTCACCAACGTTTACCCGGGCGAGGTCGATACGCCGATCCTCGAAAAGCGACCAACCCCGGTCTCCGACGAACATCGCTCGCGCATTCTCAAGCCGGAAGACGTCGGCGCGGCGGTCCTAATGGTAGCGCAACTCCCGCCGCGAGCCCACGTGTCGGAACTCACCATCAAGCCGACGCTGCAAATGTTCGTCTAAGCGGCTATCGCCGCTGGTTAAAATAGTAGATCAAAGAACCAACCGATCATGCTAAACACGGCCCAGGCGGCCAGCCCCAAGATCGTGAAGATCACTACGGCCACAGCGAGCAGGATTCCCTTGCCGCTGCCTTGGTAGGCCCCCTCGCTGTAGTGGCGGCGCAGCAGTTCGACGTTCTTCCGATTCGACTTGTACGCGAAGTCGAATAGGTTGCCGATGATCGGAATAGCGCCGATGATGGAATCGAGCGCGATGTTCACGGCCATGCGCGCAGCGACGTTGCCGCTGGCGCCGTGCTTGAGCATGGACCACACCAGCAAGCATGACACGAGTGAGGTGCCTAAGTTGCCGACGCCCGGGATGAGGCCCAAAATCGGATCGAGTCCGAAGCGGAACTTCGTGCCGGGCAACTGATATTCATCGTCGAGCAATTTAGCGATCCGCTCAACATGCGTGAGCCGGTCATCGTCGGGACTGGCGTAAAAGCGGCGCTTCGGCCAAGTCGCACGAGCCGCATCATCGTTCCAAGTCGTATCCATCGCTTCCCCTTTCGCGATTGCCGCCGTATCGGCAGACTGACACCGGCGGCGGGGAGCAGCGAAAGCACGCCGCGTGCCAAATGCGTGCGTCAACGCCCGTCCGAACGTCGTGAAACCGCATCGCGGACCATCCCGAAAACGACGTAACGTCTAATAACTGAACGAGATGTAATCTCTTCTGATTAGCGTCCTCGCGGGTTCGGTCGTAAATAATGGGGTCGTGATTTCGCCGCGCGAGACGGGGCCGCTGGTTGCCCAGGCGTCAGGACGAATCTCTCGATTTATCTCCGACTCGGATCGATCGGCGTCACGGTAAAATCGTCGAGCGGGCATCGCGGCCGTACGGCAACTTCCGGTTTTGAAGGCTCCATGCAACCAGATACCGCCGATCGTTCGGCATCGTCCCAAGGCCCTGCAGCGTCAAACGGCTCCGCAGAGTCGAACGACTCAGCCGACGTCAATGCGGCCTACGCGCGAATCAACGACATCGTTCGCCAAGCGGGCGAGCTTCTTCCTGCACAAGGCCCGATCACGGCGTTTGTGTTCCTGAACACGCTCCAAGCGCTGGAAGACCTGCCGTTTGATGAAGGTCTGAAACGCGGCGCGCGGCTCTTCGGCTGCCGCCCCTATTTGGCGGAAGAGCAATACCGCGAAAAGCTTCAGCGCGGTCGTATCCGTCGCAGCGACTTGGCCGCCTGCTTACAAGACGATCTCGGCACCGCAGGCGACGAAAAACCTTGCGATTGCTGCACGCGGTTCGATTTAAGACTCGCGATGCTTGAGTTCCCCTTGCGTACCGGGCCGGCCGAAGAGTTGCGCTGGTTTGTGGCCGAGACCGACGCGCTGTCGCGCATGCGTCCCGACGTTTCGCAAGAGGCGCGAGAGCGCTTTGTCGAAGAAACCAAGCATTGGGTCATGCGCGACCTGCGCAGCAACCATAAGACCGGCCTCGAAACACCCGGCGAACGCGTCGGTGAAAAATGGCTTGAGCAAGTTGCCGCCGCCGATCTGGAACGCTACGACGCTAAACAGTGGGAAGCCGCGGCTCTGCAGTTGGCCTGGCGTATCTGCCGCCACGGGGTAATAGGCCTTGCTACGAATGCGGCACCGTTGTTTCACGCCACACGGCATCGCGACTACTTGCTTGAAGCCTGCGGAGTCGATAGCGATTTGCTCGTTCACGAGCTGCTGATTCGCTTTTGCGCGGCGTTTGTCGACCAGGGCTTTGCCGATTGGTCGCTTCCCGCTCGAAATCAGGGCTTTTTTAAAGCGTTTTGCACCGTGTACGGCGGCCGCGGCGGACCTCCGGAACCTTGGCAAGCCGGCTTGGCAGAGGAGCTTGCCCGTCTTGATCACGAAGACGTCGGCCCGCGGGAGTCGATCGTCGAATCGCTGCGCCAGTTGGGCGTCAGCGAAGGGGAGTGGGACGAGTTTCTCACGGAGTCGCTGGTTGCGCTGCGCGGTTGGGCCGGCTTATTGCGGCAGAATGAAGTCCGCAGTGATCGCGTGGCCGTGCCGGTGCCACAAGGTACACTGCTGGAATTTCTCGCCGTGCGGCTGGTGCTCGAACGTTTCGCGCTTCGGCACGTCGCCAAAACCTCGCTCGGTTTTACCGGTCCGCTGTTCGAACTTCGCGAAACCGCTCTGGCCTCGATGCATCGCGTCGGCCGCGACGACGACGATCAACGGGCTTTCCAAGTTTTTCAACTCGCACAAGTTCTCGGCTGGACGCCCGCGCAGCTCGCTAAGCTCTCTCGCCAATGCTGGGGAATGCTCACTGGTGAGATCGAAGCGTTCAACGGTTTAGAACGTCGCCGCATTCTGCACCAAGCATTCGAACGGCGATTTCGCAACCAAGTGCTCGACGCATTCACCCTACATACGTGCAGCGAACCGCGCACGGTCGACAATCCCAAGTTTCAATCGGTGTATTGCATCGACGCGCGCGAAGAATCTTTTCGCCGACACTTAGAAGAAATCGAACCCGAGGCGGAAACATTCGGAGCGCCGGGTTTTTTCGGCGTCGCGATGTATTATCGCGGCGCATCCGACGCCCACTATTCAACGCTTTGTCCTATCGTGGTCATGCCTCAACATTGGGTGACGGAAGAGGTTGTTTATTCGCTAGAGGAAACGCACAAGCGCCGGGCTCGCACGCGAAAGGCTTTGGGCGCCGCGTCGCTGCAAGTTCACAGCGGCAGCCGCAGCCTAGCAAAAGGCGCACTTCTCACGGCAGGCCTCGGCGTGTTGGCTTCTATTCCGCTCGTTGCTCGGGTGCTCTTCCCGCGTCTCACGGCTCGCATCCGCCGCCGCGCGAGCAGCATCATGGAGACGCCGGTCGTGACGAGGCTCGTGCTCGAACGACACCAAGACCCGCCCGGACTCGAACCGGATCACGCCGGCTTCAACCTTACAGAAATGACTGATCGCGCGGAACGATTGCTCCGCGACATCGGCCTGACTTCGAACTTCGCCCGGCTCGTGTTCTTCTTCGGACATGGCTCTTTCTGCCTCAACAATCCGCATAAATCGGCTTATGATTGCGGCGCCTGTTCCGGCGCCGCCGGTGCTCCGAACGCCCGCGCGCTGGCCGCCATGTTGAACGATCGCCGCGTTCGCGATCGCTTGGCCCAGCGCGGATTGAATGTTCCGGATACCACGATCTTCGTCGGCGGTCTGCACAATACCTGCGCCGACGCCATTACGTTTTTTGATCTCGATCTGCTGCCGCGGTCCCACCGCAACGACTTTGAATCTGCCGTCAACACGCTGGAACGTGTCTGCGAGCGCAATGCCCACGAACGGTGCCGACGGTTCGATTCGGCTCCTCTGAACATTTCGTACCAAGGCGCCCGGCGGCACGTGGAGAATCGCTCGGAAGATCTCGCGCAAACGCGGCCGGAATTCGGCAATGCTACGAACGCCATTTGCTACGTCGGGCGTCGCAGCCGCAACCGCGGGCTTTATCTCGATCGCCGCTGCTTCATGAATTCTTACGATCCCACGCAAGACGACGAGCAGTGCTCGATCTTGGCCCGCATCTTGGCGGCGGCCGTGCCGGTGTGCGAAGGAATTAATCTGCAATACTTCTTCTCCTACATCGATTCTCCGGGCTGGGGTGCGGGGACGAAGTTGCCGCACAACGTCACGTCGCTCTTGGGTGTGATGGACGGAGCGGCAAGCGATCTGCGGACCGGATTGCCGTGGCAAGGCGTAGAGATTCATGAGCCGGTGCGCCTTCTGTTTGTTTTGGAGACGACTCCCGCCGGAATTCTGGGCATCATGGATCGCAATCCCGTGATCGGCCGAATTCTCCGCAACGGTTGGGCTCAGTTGGCGCTGCTCGATCCGCACTCATCGAAGGTGCTGCACTATCATCGGGGCGAATTCGTCGAACATGTGCCCGAGAAGCAGGAGTTGCCGCGGGCGGCGACGTCGACCGATTGGTACCGCGGCTGGCGCGATCATCTAGAATTTGCCGTGATCGAACCGTAGTCGACCGCTCGTCGTCCCGCCTTTCGCCGCACTTTTGCTCTTTCCCACGCACGACCGGATATGGACAACCTTTTTCGAGCCTTGGGTGAAACCGTCGTCGCGGCACCGCTGCTGCTCGTGTTTCTCTTGGGCGTAACTTCGCTCGTCGGACGACCATTTCCGGAGCGCGTGATCGGTCGGCTCGTGCATCTGGCCGTCGCCGTCGGGCTCGCCGCGGCATTTGCGATGCTCGCCTTGATGCTGGCCTTCGACCAGCGGCACGTCGCGATTGAACTCGGCAATTGGGTGCAAATCCACGGCCACGATCTCGACTACCACTTTTCGGTCAAATTTCTCTTCGATCGCCTGAGCGTGCCGTTCGCGATTCTGACGTTCGTGCTCTGTGGTACGATCGGTCAGTTTGGCATCAAGTACATGCACCGCGAGTCGGGCTTCAACCGGTTCTTCTCGCTCTATGCCTTGTTTATGCTCGGCATGATCGTCACATCACTGGCCGGCACGATCGAGACGTTGTTCGCCGGCTGGGAACTCGTCGGCTTGTCGTCGGCGTTGCTCGTTGCGTTTTATCATGAGCGACTAGGTCCGGTAACCAACGGGTTGCGTGTTTGGATCGTCTACCGTATTTCCGACGCCGCGCTATTGTTTGCTTCTGTGGCGTTGCACCATATGACCGGCGGCGGCGACTTCGACCTCTTCCTCGGCAACATCTCATGGCCGGAGGGAATTGCCGCCATTTCGCCGAGACAAGCGGTTTTGGTCGGTTCGTTGTTGGTCCTCGCCGCCGCGGGTAAGTCGGCGCTGGTGCCGTTTTCCGGTTGGCTGCCGCGAGCGATGGAAGGACCGACCCCTTCCAGCGCCGTGTTTTACGGCGCGCTGTCCGTGCATCTCGGCGCGTTTTTGCTTTTGCGATGCTCGCCCATTCTTGATTTGTCGTGGGGTTTGAGCGCTTGCGTCGTCGCGCTGGGGTTGGTGTCGGCGATGTTCTCCGCGTTCGCCTGCCGCGTGCAGACCGACATCAAGAGTGCGCTGTCGTTCGCATCGATGACTCAAGTCGGCATCATCACCGCTGAAATCGGCCTCGCTTCTTTGATTAGCATTTTCTACAGCCGCGGGGCCGGTGAAACCTTGCGCTACCTGACGCTCATTCATATCCTCGGCCACGGCTGTTTGCGGACGTTGCAGTTTGTTCGTGCTCCCACGCTGCTATACGACTATCGCACCCTGGAGAACGCGCTTGGTCAGCACCTGCCGCATGCCCGAACGCTGGCCGAACGCGTGCTCCCGACGCGGGCCAGGACATGGCTTTATCGTCTGGCGATCGAACGGGGTTACCTCGATACGGCGCTGACTGCTTGGATCGTGAGACCGGTGGTTTCCGTTTTGCAAAAGTTCGACGCGCTCGAACGCCGCTGGCTCGACTGGCTAGGGGGCGAGTCGAAGGCGCCGGCTCGCACTAGCGATGCCGATGGGTTGCCACGATGGACGCTGGAGCAGCGTTCCTTGGAGGAAATGGTGTGATCGAGCTGCATTTCCCCTTTATCGAACTCGCGATTTTGCTACCGCTCGCCGGCGCGGCGGTGCTTAGCCGATTCCGCGATGCGCATCGCGCGCGGCTCTGGGCGACCGTATTTGCGGGCGCTGCCTTGGCGTGTGCCGTGGCGGCCTGGCAAGACTACGGGCTACTACAAGCCGCGCTCCCTTCGGGGCAACACGCGCTCGAAGTGAATGACCGCTGGCACTTCATGCAGCGGATCATCAAGCAAGAAATCTTTACGATCGACCAGCTCAGCGCGCCGCTCCTGCCGTTGGCCGCGTTACTATTTTTCGCGACGACCGTCGCGACGCTTCGCACCAAGGTCCGCCGCTTCTCGTTCGCATGGATGCTCTTTTCAGAGAGCGTACTGCTGGCGACGTTCAGTTGCCGCATCCCGGGAATCATTATCGCGCTGATGATCGTCGGCACGGTTCCGCCATACGTTGAACTGCGCGGCCGCGGCGGAAACGGTCGGGCCTATGTGCTGCATATGGGTTTATTCTCGCTGTTGGCACTTGCCGGCTGGGCGGCAGTGCGGGCGACTCCGCAAGGGGAACCGGTCGGCAACCTCGCGGCCCTGCTGCTCTTGGGAGCGATGCTGATCCGCGGCGGCGTGTTTCCGTTTCATACCTGGATGGTCGACCTCTTCGATCGGGCCAGCTTCGGTACGGCATTGCTGTTCGTAACCCCGATGACCGGAGCGTACGGCGCGGTGCGGCTGGTGCTGCCGCATGCGTCCGGCGAAATGTTGCGTACCCTTGGCATCGTGTCGTTGTTCACGGCCGTGTACGCGGCGGCCATGGCGCTAGTACAGCGCGAGGCGAGGCGGTTTTTCTGCTACTTGCTCCTGAGCCATTCCGCGCTGGTGTTTGTCGGTCTGGAGATGGTGAAACCGGTCGGCCTGACCGGAGCACTCTGCGTATGGCTATCGGTCGGCATTTCACTCGGCGCATTCGGCCTGACGATTCGGGCCCTGGAGGCACGCCGCGGGCGAATTCAACTCGACAGATTCCAAGGTCTGTACGAGCACACTCCGTCGTTGGCCGTGTGCTTCGTGCTGACCGGATTGGCCAGCGTCG
>JAFLCO010000238.1 GCA_017303535.1 Planctomycetota bacterium | reverse complement strand
GTCGGCGACGCCGTGCCGGGCTACGGTTGGGCGACCTACGCGGCGGCCGTCGTCGGCGGGCACGTCGCCGGCCGCTGGGAAGCATCGCGCGTCGAAGATCGCTCGCCGCGGGCCGTCGCATCGAATGATTGGACCGGGCTGTCCGGCGATTGGCCACCGACACGATCGTATGCCGAGTCCGAGCGCGCCCTGGCTCAGAAGTCGACCAACGAACCTACGCCGATCGAAGTTGCCCCGGCTCAAGACTTCGGCGCGTTCGAGCCGCCGCCGGGGCCGCCGAGTTCGGCATCTCACACGAGCTACTATTTCGGCATCGGACGATAAGTCCGCTTAGTGCACGCCTTTAAGGTAAGGCGGCAACGAACTTCGTAAGGCGGCGGCCGGCGAGGCGCCATCGAATCAGAATTCAAGAAGTTCGCCAAGCGTCCGGCGTTTCGTTGGTGATCGCCGTCGCCTCGCATCGCTCGGGATCAAGCGGGCGGATCTCCAGCGTGAGGCCATACGCCAAGCAAGGGTTCTCGGCGGCGATCGCCGCGGCTTCGTCGAGGCTTGCGGCGACGATAAACCAGTAGCCGCCGACCAGTTCCTTCGTTTCGGCGAACGGACCGTCGGAAATCGACTGCTTACCGACTACCTTCCCCTCCGCGCCCAACCGACTCCCGCGCTTCATCGTGCCGCGGAGCAGATGTTCCTCATACCAAGGATAAAACCGATCAATGGCGGCCTGCACATCTTCCTTCGACGCGATCTCGTCCCACTGGCCCCGCGAGATGACGAGAAACTCTTGTAAGCCGGCCGGCGGATTCATAGTGCAACCGTCCTAACTTACGAAGACGAACAAATAACGCCGCCTCGGCCCTCGCCGACAACTAGCGGGTGAGGAGGGATTCGAACCCCCGAAGCCTTTCGACTCGCTGGTTTTCAAGACCAGTGCCATAAACCACTCGGCCACTCACCCGGCGCGGCGGCGCGACGGGGCGTTAGAAAACGCCTTTTCGCGCCGCCGGATTGCTCTTTCTAGCCGCCGCCGCTTGGGGCTGTCAATTCGTTGGCGGCGGCCACGGCGGATGTCTACGATGGCGAACGTCACGGGCTCGGTCGTCGCCGGGTCTGATCATTCGGTAGGAGAATCGAGCGATGCAGCGTCGTGAGTTTTGTCGTTCGGCGTGGCAGTGGGGTTCAGGCGGCGTCCTCTTCGGGATACTGGGCAACCGTGTGGCGCGGGCGGATTCGCCGAAGTCGTCGCAGTCGCCAAGCGGCAAAATCAAGATCGGTCAGATCGGCACAGGCCATTCGCATGCCGCCGGCAAGTTCGACGCCGTTCGCCGGTTGAACGAAACGTACGAGATAGTCGGTGTCGCCGAAGCCGACGCCGAGTTGCTCGCGCAGGCTCGAAAGGGCTCGGCGTATACGAGCGCGGCGTGGCTTGACGAAGCGGCCTTACTCGCAACGCCGGGACTTCAAGCCGTAGTTATCGAAACGCGACTGGAGCAAGCCGCGGCAACGGCGGCCCGCGCGATCGCGGCCGGCAAGCACATTCATCTCGACAAGCCGGGAGCCGTGCGGCACGACGAGTTCCGCCAGTTTCGCACGGCGGCGGAACAGCGCGGCCTGTGCGTGCAGATGGGCTACATGCTCCGGTACAACCCGGCTTTTCAGTTGCTCTTTCAAGCCGCGCGCGAAGGCTGGTTCGGCGACGTGCTCGAGATCGATTGCGCCATGGGCAAACTCGCGCCGGCCGATTTGCGCGCGGAACTGGCCGCGATTCCTGGGCACGGCATGTTCGAGTTGGCGTGCCATCTCATCGATGCCGTCGTAACGGTGCTCGGAAAGCCGCAAAAGGTCCACGCGATCGGCAAGGCGTCGCTCGCCGATAATTCAAACGCGGCGGAACCACGACTTAACGACAACCAACTGGCCGTGTTCGAGTACCCGAAGGCGACGGCGACGATTCGCTGCAATCACGCCGATTCGTTCGGCGGGCCGCATCGGCGGTTTCAAGTTGTCGGCACCCGCGGCGGCATGGAGATTGTCCCGCTGGAATCGGGGAAGATTCGTTTGTGGCTCAGCGAACCGCATGGGGAGTTCAAAAAAGGAGAACAGGCCCTGGCTCTGAAGGTGCCGGTCGGGCGCTACGACGGTGAGTTTATCGACCTCGCCGAAGTAATTCGCGGGCGCAAGAAACTGGCTTGGGACGCGGCGCACGATATCGCCGTGCATGAAGCTGTGCTGCGAGCGGCCGGCATTTGGGACGGTTCATAAGTCGAACGATGATCGGACCGCATTTAGCCGCGAAGCTTTCCTCCGTGTTTTACCGCGAACACTACTCGACGCCGTGAATCTTGAAATCGTACAGCGTGCGGATTTCTTCGGGCGATTTGTTGCGGAAGTCCGTGAAGCGCCGGCGAAGGCCCGGCACGTCGTCAACGGCCGGGCGCGCCAAAAGTTCGAACTTGTGCGCGAGCAGCGCACCCAGTCGGCCGCTGGTGTTACGCGCGTGGCCCTCCGGGTACATGACCAGTCCGCTCGAAAGCGTGCCCAGCGTGTCGTGCTCGATGTCGACCGAGGTCGGAATACCGTCGGGATAGCGCGCGTCGTACTCCGGCCCGCCGTGGCGGAAGTCGATTCTCTGCATCAGCCGACGGGTGAGCGGGTGCTGCAGCGCCGCGTCGTCATAGTCGTCGGGCGAAAGCATCAATTCGGTCCAGCCGGCCGCACGTTGCTCCAGCGCCTTTCGCAAGAGCGTCGCGATGATGTACACCATCGAATGGTCGGCGCTTTGCCGAGTTTGCGGATCGCGTTTGGCCGGGTCCCCAATGATGTCGAATGCCGGTTGATAAATCGTGATGCGCAAGCCGCGGATTGCTCTTTCGTCGGCAAGCAATTCAGGGTTTTTCGTGAGCAGGTCGATAAGGCCCTGAATCGCGCCGGCCGACTGGTGTTCGTAGAGCCCCAGCTTGAAGTGCATCCCGAGAATGGAGAACTCGTCCCCCGACGTGCCGACGGAAAGTTCGAACGGGCTGCAACCTTTTGCGGCCGGCTTGTCAAACAGGCAAAAGATCGCTTCGGCGTTGCGAAAGATATCGGCCGGGCCGACGAAGCCGCGCATCGCGCGCCGGGCACTGAGCACGGCGACTTCCGAACTGATCGCGGCCGAGGCACCCTTGGAATCGGAAAGTTGTTTGCCGTGGCGGATGGCGCGGAAGGGAATATAGTGCGCGACGACGAGGCCTACCGCCGATTCGAGCTGGTCAATCTTGGCCCCGAGCATCGCGCCGTAGACGATGGCCGAAGCGATCGCCCCGTGGACGACGTGATCGATCTTGTAGGTCTTGAGCGAAAACACTTCAGCGAGCCGACCGCGGATTTCGTCGAGTAGCAACATCGCCTTCAGCGTTTGCCGGCCGTCGGCGCCGGCGATCTGTGCGGCGGCGACGACTACGGGATAGAAGTCGTTGTGCCCGAATTCGCCGGCCGTGTGGCCGCGCTCGGGATCGTAGCCGAAGTTGGTGCCGTTGGAGTCCCATTCGCGGACGGCCGAACTATTGGCGACGACCGCCTTCTCGGGAGCGACAGCAATCCGGCTGCCGAAAAGTGTCGCGCCCCGGCCATCGTTCGTTGGGTCGATTGCCACGCGGTATTCCAAAGCTTCACGCCGCAGCAGATTCGGCGCGTTGGTACCGTAGGCCAGGGCCGACACGCCGCAGGCGATGCTATCGAGATGAAACAACTCGACCCGTTCGTAAGCGGCGTCGCTCGGTTCGGCGAACTTGCCGGCGAGAAAATCGAGCGCGTACTGGGCGAGGCCGCGAACTTGGTTCGTATCGGGCGGCAGCGTCAGGCGGTTGGTCATGGGAAATGTCGGATGTTGTAATTCGTGGAAGGCTCGCGAAGCGAACAACGGGGCCATTGTAAGGCGATGCCCAGGCGGCAAAAGTCCACGGCTAGACAGTTTGCAGTCTGGGCGAGAAAATGGCGGTGCGAACCGGTCGGGAAGGAAGATGTAAACGGAGTAAGCGGCCCGGCCTCGCAACCACCGGAAGGAGCGCCTGAGTTTGGAAGAGTTGCGTGAGATCGTTCGCGAGGTTTGGGGCTACGACGAATTCCGGCCGCTGCAGGCCGAGGCCATCGACGCGGTCATTAACCACCGCGACTCCGTCGTCGTGCTGCCGACCGGCGGGGGCAAGTCGCTCTGTTTCCAAGCGCCGGCGCTTTCGATGCCCGGCACCGCGGTCGTTGTTTCGCCGCTCATTGCCCTGATGCACGATCAGGTCGACGCGCTGGTCGAGGCCGGCGTTGCCGCGGCTTACGTCAACAGCACGCTCACGCCCGACGAGCGCCGCCGGGCCGCCGAAGATGTCCGCTCCGGTCGCACGAAGTTGCTGTATCTCTCGCCGGAGCGTTTGACGACCGACCGTACGCTCGACTTTTTGCAGACCGTGCAGCCGTCGTTCTTCGCGATCGACGAGGCCCACTGCATCAGCGAGTGGGGGCATGATTTTCGGCCTGAGTATCGGATGCTTGGGATGCTCAAGGAGCGTTTCCCCGACACCGCCGTCCATGCCTACACGGCCACGGCGACGGCCCGCGTGCGGCAAGACATCGTTCGCGAGTTGCACCTGCGCGATCCGGTGATTCACGTCGGCTCGTTCGACCGGCCGAACCTTGTGTATCGGGCCGAACGCCGCGCCGGGAAGTTCGAGCAAGTGCGGGCCGTCGTCGAGCGGCATCCGGATGAATCGGGCGTGGTTTATTGCATGCGGCGGGCCGACGTCGAAGAGACGTGTGCGGCACTGGTCGAGCTTGGTCATTCGGCCTTGCCGTATCACGCCGGCCTGCCCGACGACGTGCGCCGCCGCAACCAAGACGCGTTCATCAAGGATCGCTGCAAGATCATGGTCGCCACGGTGGCGTTCGGCATGGGGATCGACAAGTCGAACGTGCGTTATGTCGTACATGCCGCCGCGCCGAAAAGTTTGGAGGCTTATCAACAAGAGAGCGGCCGGGCCGGGCGCGATGGCCTCGAAGCCGAATGTTGCCTCTTCTATTCAGGGGCCGACTTTCAAACTTGGCGAAAGTTTCAAGAGGAGCTGCCGCCTGAAGCCGCCGGCGCCGCGGCGGCCCTGCTCGACGGCATGGAACGTTACGCCACAGGCTTGACCTGTCGGCATCGGTCACTCGTGGAGTACTTTGGCCAATCGCTCCCGGGCGACAATTGCCAAGCCTGCGACGTGTGCTTGGAGGAAGTCGAGCTGGCGGACGACTCTCTGAAAACGGCTCAGAAGATCATCTCGTGCGTCGCGCGGTTGCGTGAAAGCTACGGCGGCGATTACACGGCGCAGGTTCTCGTCGGCAGCCGCGAGCAGCGCATCCTGGAAAAGGGGCACGACAAGCTGAGTACGTTCGGCCTGCTCGAAGCCCACGACAAGCGACAAGTGCGGGATTGGATCGAGCAACTCGTCGGGCAGGGCTACCTTGTGAAGGGCGGCGAATATGGCGTGCTGCAAATCACTGCCGAGGGACGCGAAGTGCTCGGCGGCGGCGTTGAGCCGAGGCTTGCCAAACCGACGGCCCGCAGCGGGCGCGGCGAGCGAACGACGCGGAAGAAGACGGCGAAGGCAGCGGAGCAATCGTGGGAGGGGGTCGACCGCGGACTGTTCGACGCCTTGCGCACTTGGCGCCGCGCCAAAGCCGACGAGCGCGGCCTGCCGCCGTTCATTATTTTCGGCGATGCGGTGCTCCGCGATTTGGCACGCTATCGGCCCAGTGCAGCCGACGGCCTGCTGCATATCCGCGGCATGGGGCAGAAGAAGGGGCGCGAATACGGCGAAGAGCTGCTGGCGCTGATCGTCGGCTATTGCCGGGAAGAAGGAAAGTCGACCGACGTCGAGGCTTAGCAGGCGGCAAGATGTCGTGTGCCACTGGCAAATAGAAATGCCTCGCCGCTTCGAAAAGCGGCGAGGCAACGTGTGCGTCGGTCGAACCGCCGGCGGCGAGCGTTAGCTCGAGGCCGTGGTGAGCGAGCTGGAAACCTTCGAGAAGGTCGCGTTGGCGTTGGTGCCGAGCGATTGAATCGTCGTCAAGCAGACGACGACGATCAGCGCCAACATCACGGCGTATTCAACCGCCGTCGGGCCGTCTTCCGATTTCAAAAACTTCTTGAGCTTCAAAGCGAACGTCTTCATTTGTACTCTCCGCGATTTGGCAAAAGTGCCGAGCGTGTCATCAAGGGTCGAACGAGCCGTCGGCAGGCACGTCGTCGTGAGCTTGTTCACGACAGAACATGTCTCGACACGCAACCCTAGGTCGTGCCGCGAGCTTGTCAAACGAGCCCTGACAGAATGTGGGGAATTGCTTTCTCGACCCGCGACAACGTCCTCTCGAACCTCACCAAAACAAAAACGCCTCGCCGATCCGAAGAGCGGCGAGGCGTCGTATTGCATCAGGCAACCGCGAGCGGCGAGCGTTAGCTCGAGGCCGTGGTGAGCGAGCTGGAGACCTTGGAGAACGTCGCGTTGGCGTTGGTGCCGAGCGATTGAATCGTCGTCAAGCAGACCACGACGATCAGGGCCAACATCACGGCGTATTCAACCGCCGTCGGGCCGTCTTCCGATTTCAAAAACTTCTTAAGCTTCAAGGCGAACGTCTTCATAGCAAACTCCAACAACTGTGGGTCTTAATCAACGGTAATCGTCGATCTGCCGCAGCACGAAAAAGCTTGGAAGATCGACCGGCCGGGCGTCGTGCGAACCGCACTTCTCCGCAGCTATCGGAACCCTAGTTCATGGCGCGAGCTTGTCAAATTACGAAAGATACGAATTCGGCGAGTGACATCGATCTCGCTGGAATTTGCAATTTTCGCTCTAATTCGCGACGGCTCGTAGAATGAATTTCGAGACGTACGCAATCGATGTTGCCGAATGGCAACACGTCATTAAGGAACGAACGTTGGCCGTGCGAAGCTTCGCCGAACTCGATGCCTACACGAAGCCCGACCATTGGGGCTATCGGCCGCAAGAGCAACCGGCCGCCGAGCCGCTGGCCCTGGCCGCGCTGGCATTCGTCGGCGCCGATCGGGGCGACGATGCGCTGCCGCTGCTCGATAAACTTAGCGAGTTGCAATCTCCCTCCGGCGCGCTCGGCATCTACGAAGGTGAAGCGGCGCCGCATTGGGGCACGTCGCTGGCAATCTTGGCTTGGAGCGCCGCGATCAAAAGTAAGCAACCGCCGGCCGATGATGCGGCGCGCCGTTATCAAGCCGCCGTCGTTCAAGGTTGCCGGTTTCTGCTTTCGGTCGAAGGGAAGACGATCCCGCCCGGCAGCGAGGTCAGTCACGACACGATGCTCGTCGGGTGGCCGTGGATTGAAAGCACGCACTCCTGGCTCGAGCCGACGGCGTTTTGTTTCCTCGCTCTCAAATCCGCCGGCATGAGGGCCCATCCCCGCTGCGCCGAAGCGCTGCGGCTGCTGCTCGACCGCATTCTTCCCGGCGGCGGCTGCAACTACGGCAACACGCTCGTCCTCGGGCAAGTGCTGCGACCGCACATTCAACCGACCGGCATTCTGCTCACCGCTATCGCCGGTGACGCCGACAATCACGAGCGGGTTATCAAGAGCGTCGCTTGGCTGCAACAAGCGATCGACGAGCAAACCACGGCGGCCTCACTTGCCTACGCCTTGATGGGCTTAGCGGCACACGGCAAAGCCGCGACCGACGCCGACGAGCGTCTTACCCGCGCTCTCAAACTTCCGACGGCCAAGCTCGGTGCGTGGCTCCCGCGCGTGCCGCTGACGGTGCTCGCCGCACTCGGTGCCAAGAGCCCGTTGGTTACGCTTAGCCGGGAAGGAGCGGCCGGATGAAAGACGAACACAACCCGGCCGACGCCTTGCGGCCCCCGCTCAGCAGTGCGGAGCACGGTACTGTGAAACGTCGCAGCCTGCTCGTCGCCGGCGGCATCGCGGCGGCCGGAGCCGTCGGTTACGCCGGCTATCCGCTTGTTCGCCAAGTCGCGGCGGGGCGGTCGTCCGTCTTCATTGCGAAGAACCAAAAGTACGACGGCCCGCTGGCCAAGACCATCGAAGACGGCCTCACGTCCGTCGGCCTGAACTTGCCGCACCTCAAGGGCAAGCGCGTCTTGCTGAAGCCGAATCTCGTCGAGCCGATGCGCGGTAGCCCGCAAATGACGACCCACCCGGCGATGGTCGTGGCCTGCGCCGAAGTGTTTCTCAAAGCCGGCGCGACGGTGACCGTCGGCGAAGCGCCGGGCCACATGCGCGACACGGAAGCGGCACTCGTCGAATCGCGGCTCGGCGAAGCCCTGGTCGCCGCCAAGCTCTCATTCGCGGATTTGAACTACGAGGAAAGTCAGTACTTGCGGAACGCCACGAAGATTTCGCCGTTGGAAGGTTTTTACTTTCCGCGCTCCATCATCGAGGCCGACCTCATCGTTTCGATGCCCAAGCTCAAGACCCATCATTGGGTCGGGCTCACCGTGTCGATGAAGAACCTCTACGGCACGCTCCCCGGCAATCGCTACGGCTGGCCGAAAAACGTGCTGCACCATGCCGGCATCCCGCAGACGGTCGTCGACATCAACGCCACGCTTCCGCCGACGATCGCCGTGGTCGACGGGATTCAGTGTATGGAGGGGGACGGACCGATTCTCGGGACCGCGAAGGACATGGGCCTCGTCGTCGTCGGTCTCGACAAGCTCGCGGTCGACTCGACTTGCGCACGGATCATCGGCATGGAACCGTCGATGGTCACGTACCTTGAAATCGCCCACAAAGCCGGCCTCGGACAAATGAACGACTTCTTCATCCGCCAAGAAGGGGAACGCTGGAAGCCGCTCGTCTCGCCGTTCAAGATTCTCGACCGCGAACATCTTCGCGCCATCCAAACGCAAGAAGCCCGCGGACTGCTGACCTCGTAAGGGCAAAACGCCGACGCGCAAATTGCGAGCGACGCCGTTCGCAACTAATCTGACAATGCACGTAGAGCCGCTGAGGGAGAGGCGACTTTTATCATGTCCGAGCGCCCGGCGGGTCGGCGGAAAGAAACGATGCCTGCCACTTCCCCGTGTCGATTAAAGATCGGCCCGCCGCTTGCGCCGTCGGTAAAGTCCGCGGTCACGAGCATTTGCTCGACTTCTACGCCGTACAGCAGCGCCGCTTGATATCGGCGCAAAGTTCCTTCTGTGACTGAAAAGAATTCAGCGCCGGGGTGGGAAATGATCGTAAGCGGAGCACCGACGTCGTCCGACGTCGAGAGCGGCGATGCGGAAAGCCCCTCGGCTGCAACCTTGATCAATGCCACATCTCGCGATTTATCCGCCGCGACGATCTCGACGATTGGATAGCAGTCGCCCTGAGCCGTCGCAATGCATCGTGACACGGCGTCCGGTTTGTCCATCACGTGATAAGCCGTGGCGATTACCCCGGCCGGATCTACGATTACCCCCGCCGCGTACACGACATTGCCGTCGGGAAGCAGATGGCCGACGATCACCACGGACTCTCGGCGTAAGCGATAAACCTCCTCCGCGTCGAGGTCGGGACCGGGCCGTTCCTGAGGCGGTTTCCAGTCGCACTTCTTCCGTCTGAGTTCGCTTTGTGCATCCGCGGAACTGAGCCCAAGTTTTTCGAACTTTTGGCGGGCCAGTTGTCGCCATATTCGCATTTCGAATTCGAAATCGGAAAGCCCTCTTCCGGCGGCGCCGGACGGCGAATAGGGACGATATCTTTCGCCGAAAGGGAGAGTCTTTTGGATGACGTCCGTGTATCCTTTGGCTACGTGAAACCGAAGTTCGGGTAAGAGATCGCGGCGCAGCATGATTCGCAGCATCCCCGAAGCTCCCACGACCACTCGATCGCTGCCGCCCTGCCACTCGATGATCACGGGTTGGTTGACTAGGCAATCGCCCTCGTCATTCCAAAATGAAATATGTAGAGGATACGCCTCGAGATGATCCTTCGCGGCGCTCGTAGCCAAGAACGACCGGACTTGCTCGAGCGTGATGCCTGCTGCGGCGTAAAGGCTAACGACGTCCGTCTCCGCCGGCGAAGTCGCCGGAGTGGAATCTCGCGAGGCGGGAGCGCCGACGATCTGCGCGATTCGACGGGTCGT
>JAFLCO010000237.1 GCA_017303535.1 Planctomycetota bacterium | reverse complement strand
GGCCACATAGAGCGATCCCTCATGCTCGATGACGTGCGGATAGTCGATGTGCCGACCGCCGATGAGATACACAAGCTTGTCGAATACCAGTCCGTCGCGGCTTACGGCGAGCGTCAGCGGATCGCGGGCCTTCGGGTTCGGGTTCGACACCAGCACGTAGCGGCCGTCGCTCAGTCGTAGCCCGCTCATTTTGCTCGTGGCGTCGGGGAAGTTCGTGCGAGTCGGTTTGCTCCAGGTGCGTCCGTCGTTGGTCGAAAAGCTGCGATAGATAAACCCGCTGCGGCGGTTGTCGCGGAACACGGCCGCCAAGCTGTCGTCCGGGAGAATCCACCAATCGGGCTCTTCGGCCTTCAACTCAGACGCCGTACCGAACACGGGGTACGATTCCCAGGCGTCGAGATTCTTGGTCCCGCCGACCAGAAACTCGACGCCGCTCGACTTGTAGTTATATTTGCGGCGCGACATCATCCAGTCGCCGGTTCCTAGCTTGAGCGGCGGAAAATTGTTGATGGCGTTCTTCGCGACGAGACCGGCGTCGTCCCAGCGCCGCTCGCCGTCGTTCAAGCGGAAGGCTCGCAACTCGAGCGATTTACCGAAGAAGCCGGCCGCCTCGTCGAGCGAGCAGAGCGCGAGGAGTTCGCCATCGCGTTGCCAGAAGCCGCGTGAAATCCAGCGGAAGCCCTGCTCGGTCCGCGTGTTGTAATGCGGCGAGTCGGGCCCGGAGCCGGGCGGAATCGGCGTCATGAATTCCGGCTTGCTCCAATTCAATCCGTCGGGACTCGTCGCAAACTTAACCCGTTGGCCGACGCGGTCTTCCACTCCCGGCCCGTCGCTCCACATGATCCAGAATCGGCCGGCGTAATGCGTGAGATAGTTGTGCTGATTCACGCCGCCGCGACTTTTCGATGCAGGAACTTCGGCGATCGATTCGCCGCGAGCGCGGGCATCGCTCACCACGGCATGCTCGCTCGGGACCTTCGGCAGGTTTTTGAAATCAAGCGTGCGCGAATCGGCCGGCAACCACGGTCCCGCGAGCATGAGCGGCGACTCGGGATTCGCGACCGGATGCGGCGGGGCTTCGGCCGCGCAGATTGTCGCGGGCAGAAGCAAGGCGACGAACAGAAGGCGTGGCATCATAGGTGGCGCGAGAGAATCGTATTTTATTGTCCGGTCGCACTCGGCCGGCGTATCTTGAACGCCGAATGTCACCGACTGCGAGGACTCTTGTGATGACCGACCGTACCCGACGTCTGCGCGTACCGCAACTGTTTGCCTTAGTGACCGCGACGCTTGTCGCAACTGTCGTCGTCATGGCGTCGCCGCAATCGGCAAACGCCGAACTGAAGGCAGGCGCGGCGGTCGTCGACGTCACGCCGAAAATTCTGCCGGTGCTCGTCAACGGCAGCATGCTCACGCGCACGGTCGGCACGGTGAATACTCCGGTGCAAGCCCGCGCCGTGGCCTTGGCCGACGGCGATGAACAAGTGGTGATCGTCGTCGTCGATAGCTGCATGATGGGACGTGATTTACTCGACGAAGCGAAGTCCCTGGCGTCGAAGCGGACCGGCATCGCGACGGATCGCATGTTGATCTCGGCCACGCATGCGCATAGTGCGCCGGCTTCGATGGGTTGCCTCGGTACCGATGCCGATCCGGCTTATGTGCCGTTTCTGCGCGACAAGCTTGTCGAAGTCATTTCTGCGGCCCAGGCGAACTTGGAGCCGGCCCGCGTCGGCTTCGGCAAGGCGAACGCCGCAAGTTTTACGGCCGTGCGGCAATGGATTCGCCGGCCTGATCGCTTGGCCGAAGACCCGTTCGGCAACCCGACCGTCCGCGCCAATATGCATGCCGGCCGGAAGTGGGACGAAGCCGTAGGTGAAGCAGGCCCGGAAGATCCGGACCTGGCGATCATCTCGTTGCAAGCGAAGGACGGCCGGCCGATCGCCGTGCTCGGCAACTTTTCGATGCACTACTTCGGCGACAAAGACATCAGCGCCGATTACTTCGGACTGTTCTGTAAAGAACTCGAACAGCGCATCGGCAAGCCGGCGGCCGGCGGCAAGCCGTTTGTCGGCATCATGTCGCACGGCTGTAGCGGCGATATTTACCGCGTCGATTACACGGTGCCGGAATCCGAGCGGAATACGAAGATCGCCATCGCCGACTATGCCCGCGGCTTGGCCGATATCGCGATGAAGGCATATAGCGCGATCAAGTACGACGATAATGCCGATCTCGCGATGGCCGAACGCCGTATGACGCTCCGCTACCGTGTGCCCGACAAGCAGCGGCTCGAGTGGGCCGAGCGGATGATGAAAGAAATGGGAGATCGGCCGCCGAAGACGCAGCCCGAGGTTTATGCCCGCGAGCAGATTCTGCTGCATCAGAAACAGCAGACGCAGATCGTGGTGCAAGCCTTACGGATCGGCGACATCGGCATCGCTACGACGCCGAACGAGACTTACGCGATTACCGGGCTGAAGATCAAGGCGGCCAGTCCGCTGGCGCACAACATGGTGATCGAACTGGCCAACGGCGGCGACGGCTATATTCCTCCACCGGAGCAACACGCCTTCGGCGGCTACAACACTTGGCCGGCTCGTTCGGCCGGGCTGCAAGTGGACGCCGAGCCGAAGATCATGGAAGCGGCCGTGGAATTACTTGAAGACGTGAGCGGCAAACCGCGCAAACCGTGGCAACTTGCCGACGGCCCGGCCGCCAAAGCCGTGCTTGATGCAAAGCCGGTCGCCTACTGGCGGCTGAACGAGTTCACCGGCCCGATCGCTCGCGACAGTTCCGGCCGCGGTCGCGATGCGGGCTACGAACCGGCGATCACGTATTACTTGGCGGGACCAAAGTCGGACGATTTCTGCTCGGCTGACGACGTCAATCGGGCACCGCATTTCGTCGGCGGCCGGTTGCGTAGTCGGCTACCGGAGCTAAACGACAAGTACACGGTGTCGCTCTGGATCTGGAACGGCATGCCTGTGGACGGTCGCCCCGTCACCGGCTGGATGCTTTCGCGCGGCCATGATCAAGGGCTGGCGGCGTACGGTGAACACCTGGGCCTCGGCGGAACGGCGGGCCACGCGGGCAAGCTCATTCACATGAGCGGCAACGATGCGAGGTTGCAACTCGCCGGTAAGACCGAAGTGCCGCGTTGGACCTGGAGCCACGTGGCCCTGGTGCGCGATGGCGCGGCGGTGCGCGTTTACCTCAACGGTGCGCTGGAGATCGAATCGTCGGCGCCGGTCGAAACGCCGGCCGACGTCGACGGCTGGTTCTTCGGCGGCCGCACCGACAACGATTCCAACTGGGAAGGCCGGCTCGACGAGATCTCCGTCTTCGATCGAGCGCTGACGCCGGCGGAAATCCAATTGCTGCGGTAATGCGGGAAGTTACGTCAGTTGCTCGATGAGCCCGCGCACGGCTTCCTCGCACACGGCGTTGTCCGAAGCTCGGCGGTGAAAGCCCGCACTTCGAACTTCGCTGCGTTCTTGCCAAACCCGCAGCTCGGGCGTGCGTTCAAGCGCCGCCCATTGCCGTTGTCGGGCCGCTTCGTCGTGCGGAATGAAGAACATCGGAGCGGAGCGGTCGACCATCTCGTGTCCTCGCCAGGATAAGACAGGGAAAAGATGCTTCTACGGCTTACAGAGTAGTTGCGACACGCGGTACGCCAAACGAAAAACCGCGCAGCGCGACGTGTTCCGCCCGTCGGCGCTCGCGATGGAGATGGCCGTATGGGTTGTATGGCCCGGACGGGCCGGCACGGTGCTTCGCAAACGCCGTACGGCGTACGGCAGCGAGTTATCGTAGTGCTTCGGCGGCTATGCAGACCTGCAGTTTAGCGACAAGCTCATCGACGGAAGACACTTGTTCCTGCCGAATCGCCGGCAGCGAGCCTTCATCGCGTTTGATCGCACGTTTGGCGTACTCCAACGAGGCGAGAAGAAGCTCGAATTCCGTCGACGACAGTTCGATAAGCATCCGAACTCCTGTTGGATGGGCCTATGCATTTCCGCCCGGCAATCTTATTTGCCGCGAGCCGCACATAAGGGAACCTGCGACACCAGTGTCTGGAGCGCGTCGGTCCGCTACTTCTTAAGTTGCTTCAGAACGTCTTTCGCCACGTTCCCAACTTTGCCTGCGGCATCGCGGATTTCATCGGCCCGATAGCCCCACTTCACCGTCAATGCGGCCAAGGCGTATGGGTCATCCAGATTTACGGTCTCGGCTTTGGTTTTTTCCGACGCCATGGAAGGCTCCTGGGTAAAAGAAGTTTGTGACGGTTCCTGATTCGAAATTCTCACCGCCTAGTTTATTGCGTGAAGCTTTTCGCTAATCATTGGGCCAAACGACGGTCGGGTTTCGCAACGTGATCGCACGCGGCGGACCGGACACTCGCTCATCCGTCCTGCGCAGCGCGGGCCGCTTGTTTGGGCTTAGCTGTTGATACGACGACTGACAGCCTAAAGCACAGCAGAGGATCGCCATTCCGGTTACGGCAAAGGTGCCACGAATGGCGATGCTCATTGCGTGAACTGATTCCCGAAATCGAATTGCGCGGGGACAGGCGCCATATACAATTTCGCCGGCATCCCAGAGCGAGAGCTGTGCCGACCCGGCGTTTGTCGCCAAATCACGGTTGCTATCCAAAGACATGAAACTGACTCCGGCATCGGGAGCTGCCGGCTTGGTCAAGAGATGTCGCCCGATGCGGGCAGGACCAAGAGAAGAAGTCGGCCGTCCCCAATCATACCGCAGTTCACGACCCTTCGTGCGTCACCGTTGCGTAAAAGTTCAAGTAGCGTCCGGCTTTTGCGACGAAGTCGGCCGAATCCGCAGCATGAATATTTCCGGAATTGCCGCAGATTGGCTCTTTGTGCCGGTTCCGCGAGGCTTTCGGACGCTGCATTGCTAACGGGGCGGAGTCGCCGGTGTTGTGCGTCGACGAGCGCCGCCGGTTCCTCTGGTGCATGCTCGACGCCAAGTCGGCGATTCCGCGTCACGACGAGATCCGGTTTGCATCGCGCCGCCGGCCGTTAGCAGGGAATGCACCTCAAACCAAACGAGTCAACCGGCTCCAGTGCGACACCCCGAGGCGAATTCGGTCGATGTGACCGACGCGTCTTCTCTAATGCTTTTCGACGTCCTTTAGAAGATGCAATGAGACGGCAAACCAGAAGAACGGATAATCGCCATTGCAGTTCATTCCGCCGATGGCAAGTGTGGGGCACAACGCCGACGGTATCAGAACAGCGCTTGCAGTTGCGTTCGGACCAGAACGCCCGAATCGCCGACGAGGATGTCGCTGCCGGTGCTGTTGACCGGGCTGCCGTCGATCATGGTCGCATCGATCGTCAGCTTCAGGTTTTGAGTCTTGCGAGGGTAGTAGGAAAAGCCGGTCGCGAAACTCGTCGTCGATCCGTACTTGCCGTTCACGGCGGCAAACTGCGAGTTTAATTCGAACTGTTGCGGCAGTACGAAGAAGCCGCCTTCAACGTAGAAGCCGTGCTGCAGGCCGACGCTCGGCACCGGGAGATTCGCCTTCAGATCGGTGACCGATCGCCAGAAATACTCTGCGTTGGCGCTCCATCCCCGATACTTAAATGCGACGTCTACGGCCAGCAGCGACACGTCGAAGCTGCGGACCGTTGCGCCGGGGGCTAAAGCGTTGGGGTCGGTTAGCCGCGTGCCGTCGGTCAAACGCAAGAAGTCCGCTTCCTCCAATTGCCGTCCCGGCGTTCCTTCTTTGGACGTGACCCATGAAGAGCCTAGGCGTACCGCGAGTTCGTCGTGAATTTCGAAGTCGCACGGTCGGGCAGGGCCGTAACTGCCGACGACGTCCCACCAGGACGTTCCCGCCGCGGCGAAATCGTCGCCCATCTCCGAAGGGGTCAACCCTTCCGTGTTGTAGCCTTGACCGACCATCAGCTCGTAGCGAGTCTTCTCGGAAGGATCGCCGACGAACCAGATGCCGGTCGTGCGGCTCGGTCGAAAGAATTCGTTGGCGAACGGACGATCGGCGAGACGCGTATCGAACGCTCCCAACATCCAGTTTCGGCTACCGGGAACTTTACGCTTGCCGAACTGCATCTCGAAGGCATCAGAAAATCGCCAAGCGAACCAGCCGTCGAGAATCGCAACGACGTGACGGCTGTCGGTGTCGCCGTCCATTTGCACGAAGTATCTCAGCTTCGGCGTGAACGCATGACCGGAAAACACGATTCGGGCGCGCTCGATGTCGAATATCTGGCGATTCTGCACGGGCCGCACGACGCCGGCGTTGTCTGTCCAACTCTCGACGTCGCGACTAAACGAGACAATGCGAAACTGACTTCGCAGGTTTGTCTTGAGTTCGAAAGAGTCGTTCCCTTTACGGAGTTTCAAAAAGATGCCGTTGTCGTAGCCGGCCTCGAAATTGGGCTTCGGAATCGCTGGTGAGATCGGCGGTGGAGAGACGAAGTGATCCGCCGGAAATTCAGAGACGCCGCCCTCCGGAACGATAGGCGGTGCGATGACGCCCGTTATTGCGACGCCCGTCGTGGCGAAGTCCGGCGGAAGTGCGAACGGCGTCGGACTCTCGGGTGCCGTGATGACGGTAGGCTCAAAATCATCGAAGCTTGGGACTGCTTGCGGTACATCTTCCGCGCGCAGCACTTCACGTTCGCACGCGATCAAGAGAATCGCGACGAATGCGAAAGCGGTTGCTTGGTGATGGGCTCTCACGAATTTGGCTCGGCCTGCCGGCGGTCCGCAACTACGCCAGAATTGCAGACCTGCCGGCATTATCGGCCGGGCCCTCTCTCGCGATTAGGTAAAACTTGCGGCCTCGTCAACAATTCCTCAAGTTGCGATTAGGCGTGGGGTGAAGCCACGATCGAAGTCATTACCGACATTGCTATCGCAAAGCGTTTCCCGGGCATTCCCCGAGTTTCGCCGCGTGTTTGTCGGCACTCCCTCGTCGTCGACTCGCCGTGTAGATCGCGGGCGACCCGAAGGTCGAGATAAACCTTCGTGTTGAAGTGCAGCCGAAACATGCTGCCGGCCGAACGCTACCAAGGCGAGGGGCCGGTCACATCGGCTGCAATTCTGAAGTTCGACCGGCGCGGTAGCGTCGCAAAGTGCGGGCCATTGCGATCATCATGAACCAGGGATGCGTCGATACGACGTCGTCGCGGATTCGATTACCGGTTCGCCCGGTATTCGCCGCACGCGTTCAAATGTCGGCCGCCCTTTTGCTGTTTGTGAGCGTTGCCGCATACGGGACCGCGGCGTTTTCGCGCGAGCCTCATGTAGTCGAATCGTTTCCAAACGACCTCACACTGGAGGCGCCGAAGACTGCCGGCGGCGCAACCGCCGAAAGGGCTTCGCCGATCCGAATGAGCGATCGGAGCGGCAGCGGCCTTGAAGTGACGCCGACGTATTACGGCGACTTCTTCACCAACGCGCGCGGTGGAATATCGACGAACGACGCCACGAGGTATTTGGGGCTCTTAGATCTCGAACTCATCGCGGACTTTGAACGACTACGGTGGCGCATTCCCGGCAAACTGTATTTGCTCGGCCAGACGACTCATGGAGAAGGTTTGACGGAACGCTTTATCGGCGACGCCTTGGTACACAGCGACATCGATTCGTTTCGCAACATCACGCAAGTCGGCGAGTATTGGTGGGAATTCGGCGTACTGGACGACGACGTGAGGTTTCGGCTCGGCAAGCAGGACGTGAATACTGAGTTCATCTATATGGAAACGGCCGCCGACTTCATTCAATCTTCCTTTGAGCTTTCTCCGGCCGAGATCATTCCCACATATGCGCATCAATCGGTGGCGGCCGTCACGCTCGTACGACTCACGACGTCGCTGCAATTCAAGTTTGGCGTGTGGGATGCACTGGCGCCCACGGGCGGTTGGGGCGTCTCCGACGGCGGCACGACGTTCGTCATCGGCGAATTGGAATACGGATACGCGCTCGGCGACGGCGCACTTCCGGGTACGATGGTCATCGGCGCGGCGCGGATCTCCGACGGCGAACTCGACGGCGACGCCTTCTCTGCCGTAAATGGACTGGCGCTGCAGATCGAGCAAATGATGCTACGCGAAAACCGTGATATGCCGGAAGATTTACAAGGTCTTTCGGCCTTCGCAGCTTACTACCCGCGATCGAAGGGTGCGCAATCCTTGGAGAAGGCGATCGGCGACCACTTGGCCGGCGGCGTGATCTATCGCGGCTTGATCCCGGATCGCGACGCCGACGTCGCCGGGGCCGGCGTCTCCTGGGCGGAGTTGTCGCAAGGGGGATCGAATCAAGAAGCGATCTTCGAGTTGTTTTACAAGATGCGAATCACGCCCAAGCTCAGTTTGCAGCCCGACCTGCAATACATCTCGACCCCGTCGGGCATTTATCGCGACGCGATCGTCGTCGGAGCGAGATATCAAGCGGAGTTTTAGGGCTGTTCTCTAGTGCGAGGTCCAAGTGACGCGGTGCCGGCTTCCGGTTTCTGACTTTATCGGTTGTTGCGCCCATGCCGGTCGCCCTGCCGTTTCGCCACAACTTTTTAGAGGGAATTGCCGTTTCTAGGGTCTTTATTGCCGGCACTTCCGCCGTGTGCATTTCCGATAAAGCCCAGGGAGTCTTCCTATCTCGACAGAGCAACACGGACGCGTTGCTCCCATGGCGGCGTGAAACGGAGTTCGACGAATGGCTTCGGTCAAACGAATATCGTCCATGTTGCTGGCCCTGGCGCTTTGCGGCGGCGCGAACGCCGCGGAGCCGTCGTGCAAACTGAGCTGCGACGATTTCGCACCGCCGGCGTCCAACGGTTGTTGCACGAGTTGCGAAGATTTCGCGGCCAAGCCGAGGCCGCTTTGCGATTGGTTCGGCGTTCGCTCCGGACTGGAAGAGCACGGCATCAAGCTTTCGGGCCGGTCGACGCATTTCGCGTTCGGCGTGAAGGACGGAATTAACGTCGCCGCGCCGCCGGCGCCGTTCGGCCGGGGCGACGTCTTCCGCTATACGGGCCGCGGCGAATACGACGCCACGTTCGATCTCGAAAAGTTCGGCGGCCTGCCCCACGGCAAATTGCTGGTGCGAGCCGAACATTGGTACGGCGAGTATGGCAACGTCTCACTACGGACCGGAAGTTTCTCTCCGCCCGTGTTTCCCGCAATGCTGCCGCCTGCCGCCGACGACAAGGGAGATTTGTATCTCACGAACTTCATCTTCACGCAGCCGTTGTCGGAAAAGTTTGTGGTCTTCGCCGGAAAGAAAGACGTCTTGGGCGCCGCCGACCAGGATGAATTCGCCGGGGGCGACGGGACCGAGCAGTTTGTGAATCAGGCCCTCATTGCCAATCCGGCGTTCCTGCTGGGTCTGCCGTACACGGGCTTCGTGACGGGCGTCGCGTTGCCGCAAGATTGGGGCATGATTTCCGTGCTTGCTTACGATCCGAAAGATCGAACCCGCGACTTCTTCGATCTTGGCGATTTGTACGCTAACGGCGTGATCGTCGGCGGCGAGGTTAAGGTGAACACCAACTTCCTGGGACGCCCCGGCGAACTTCACTCCGGCGGCTTTTGGAAGCACGTCGACCTAACGGACCTTCGCTTCAACGAACCGCCTCCCGGGGTTTATCCGGAACCGACGGTCCCGGGGTCGCTGACGTTGCCCGACTCGTGGACGATCTACACCGGCTTTGATCAGTATCTGTGCGTCTTCGACGAAGCGACGCGTAAGGGTTGGGGGCTCTTCGGCCGGATGTCGCTGAGCGACGGCAACCCCACGCCGATCCGCTACTTCTTGAGCGCGGGCGTCGGCGGCGACAGCGCGCTACGGCCGAATAAGGCCGACAAGTGGGGCATCGGCTGGTACTACGTCGGCGCGAGCAACGAGTTCGGCGCCATCCCGCAATTTTTGTTCGGCCCGCGCGACGGCACCGGGCTGGAAATGTTCTACAACTTCCAGATAACGCGGTTTCTCAACGTAACTCCGGACGTTCAATTCATCCGACCGGAAGCGAGCGCATTGGCCGACGAAGCGTTCGTCTACGGCCTACGCGCGAACATTCACTGGTAAATCGCCGCGGGCAGAGCAATCGAACGCGGGCGACGCTACTCTTCCTTGGAGTTGGAAAACTTCAAGAACAGGCA
>JAFLCO010000236.1 GCA_017303535.1 Planctomycetota bacterium | reverse complement strand
CGTCGTTGCCGATGCGGGACGCGGCAACGCGCCATGTCTCGACGGGGCTCGGCGGCCCGCACCGCTCGACTATGGTCAACTCGTGCGCCGGTGTATGGGCAAGCTCGAACTCGTCGAGCGGCTGCTCGCCAGCTTTGAGGAACGGGTGCCCAAGGAACTCGCGCAAATTCACGACGCGCTGGCGATGGCCGACGTGCCGCGTTTGTCGCGCCTGGCCCATCAGTTCAAAGGAACGACGGCCAACATCTCCGCGCCGGAAATGCAGGCGATCGCCGCTTGCATGGATAAAGCGGCCCGCGAAGGGCGAACGTCCGACGTCGGTGTGCATTTAACCGACGTCGAACAAGCCTGGCGACGGTTCCAAGACTTTCGTGCCCAACAAACGCGAAAGGCGTCACGGTAAGCCCATGTTCGAACAGGCACCGGGCCCGATGCGGGTACTGATCGCGGAAGACGATCGCGATGCGCTCGATCTTCTCGACAACGCGCTGCAATATTTCGGCTACAATGTGACGCGAGCCTCGAACGGCGCCGAGGCTCTGGAAGCCCTCCGCTCCGGACAATTCCAGCTTGTGATCTCCGACTGGGAGATGCCGGAACTGAGCGGCTTGGACTTGTGCCGCGAAGTTCGTCGGCGCGTCTCCATCAGCTACACCTATTTCATTTTGCTCACGGCCCGGACCGGGACGAGCAACCTTGTCGAAGGCTTGCGAGCCGGAGCCGATGAGTTCTTGTCGAAGCCCGTAGATCCGGACGAACTCGAAGTTCGTCTGCGCGTAGCCGAGCGGATACTTTCGCTAGAGAGTCGCGATCTCGTCATCTTCAGCCTTGCGAAGCTAGCCGAAGCCCGCGATCCGGAAACCGGCGCACATCTCGAGCGTATTCGCGAATACTGTCGTGTTCTCGGCCAGTCGCTCTGCCGATCGGGACGCCATGCCGACTTGATCGACGGCATGTACGTGCAACTGCTCTACATGACGAGTCCGCTACACGACATCGGCAAGGTCGGCATACCCGACAGCATCTTGCTGAAGCCAGGTCGGCTGACGGCGGACGAATTCAACGTCATGAAGATGCACTCGATGATCGGCGGCGAAACGCTTAGCGCCGCCGCCGCCGCTCATCCGCGAGCCAAGTACTTGCAGATGGCCCGCGATATCGCGTTCACACACCACGAGAAGTTCGATGGTTCGGGCTATCCCTATGGTTTGAAGGGCGATGAGATTCCGCTCTGCGGCCGCATCGTCGCCCTGGCCGACGTTTACGACGCTCTTACCACGGCCCGCGTCTATAAACCGGCTTACAGTCACGAAGTCGCGAAGAACATCATTCTCGAAGGCAACGGCAAGCACTTCGATCCGGAAATCGTCGATGCGTTCCTCGAGAATGAGGAGCGATTCATCGAAATTCGCCGGCACCTCGGCAGTGAAATGCCCGAGGAAAAATCGCTGCTGCAATGGAATGCCGCTCCGGCCGTTGCAACATAGCGGCGTTTGCACTTTGGACACGTCTCATGGCGCACTCTCTGTCGCGCCGTCGCCGCGCGCCTCGGCCGGCGAGTCGCCCCTGGTCGACGCTCCCAGTAACGACGGCCGTTTTGCGTCGTTCTCTTAGCTCTAACCTACGATTTCGTGAGGGTTTTTCGTCGTCGCTCACTTCATGAACGTCGATGCCGACCGCAGCCCCGTCGTTTCGCTGCTCCTGCACGCCGTCGATTTGTCATGAGCTATCCGTCGGAAGAACTCGGACATGAAGCTGCCGCGGCGCACCTGCGCGCAGATGCCGCGCCCTTGTTCGGTCGCTTTCAGGTTCAAAAAATCTTGAACCGTCATGGACAGCGAACGTCGTACTTGGCCCTCGACTCCGACGGACAAGAAGTCGTCGTTCGTACGCTCACGACTGCCGACGCGGCAGTACGGCAGTCTCACTGGGAACACGAGATCGCGCTCTTGTCGTTGCTATCGTCCGATCGATTCGCGAGCCATCGCGAACTCGGCCGACATGAAGAGACGCTCTATTGGGTGCGACCCTACGTCGCGGGCCGAGCGCTTTCGATCGACCCTACGGTTCGTCCAAGTCTGTCTCAAGCACTGCAGTTCGGTCGAACGTTGTTCGGAGCTCTCCAGGCCTTGCATTCCCGACACTGCCTGTGCCGCAACCTTCGCCCGGCCAATCTCATTCTAACCGACGTCGACGACTCGACGCGGTTCGTGTTGACCGACTTTGGACTGGGCGTCGCTTCCGATAATGACGAAGCGGGCCGACGGACTGTCGATGACGTGCTTTACCTTTCGCCCGAACAAGCCGGATCGCTTGATTGCGACGTCGCGGCGACGGCCGATCTGTACTCCGCGGGAGCATTATACTTCCATTACCTTTCCGGCCGGCCGCCTTATGAAGGCGCGACCGTAGGGGCCGTGCTGCTGCGCCACATGACGGCTCACGTGCCGAAGCTGCGCAGCCTAGGCCTTGAAATGCCGCGCGCGCTCGACGAAGTGCTGCAACGGTTGCTCCGCAAAGACCCTCGCGATCGTTATCAGTCGGCGGCCGCCGTACTGGCAGACTTGGAAAGAATCGCCGCGGCTTTGGAAGCGGGCGATGCCGACCCGGACTTCGTCGTCGGATCGGCCGATCGTCGCCGTACGCTCACCGAGCCCGCCTTCGTCGGTCGTGCTCGCGAGCTGCAGCAACTCGATTTGCAACTGAAAAGCCTGCGGCTCGGGCTCGGCGGATTGGTCGTCCTGGAAACCGAATCGGGCGGCGGCAAGTCTCGCTTGCTCGACGAATTCACGCAGCGCGCTCGTTGTCAGGGCATTTGGGTACTGCGCGGAATCGGCACCAATGAAGTCGGCCAAAAGCCTTTTCAGGTTCTAGACGGCGTCGTTCAAGACTTTGTTGCAGTGGCCGCTTGCGAACCGCAGTGGAAACAGCGACTGCGCGAGCAACTCGGTGATCGCCTCTGCAGCGTCACGGCCGTCTTGCCCCAGGTTGCGGAAGTATTGGGACGCGACGAAGCCGGCGAGTTGGGGCCCGAGGCATTCGCCGAAGCTCGTAGTATTCAGGCCTTAGTGCACTTTCTCGACGCGTTGGGTTCGACGAACCGGCCTGCGCTTGTCGTGTTGGACGACTGCCAATGGGCCGATGAATCGGCGGTCAAGCTGATCTTGGAATGGGCTAATGCCCGCGGCGAGCGACCCAGCGGCGGCGTAACCGTGGTCGTCGCTTACCGCAGCGAAGAGGTCGAGACGACCCACGCCTTGCGCACGCTGCAGCCTTCGCTGCAACTCCGCTTAGCTAAATTCGACGACGAAGATCTGCGCCGACTCATCGAATCGATGGCGGGCCCGCTGCCCGACGACATCGTCGAAGCGGTGACGTCGATGGCAGACGGCAGCCCATTCATGGCCTCCGCCGCGCTACGCGGGCTTGTCGAATCCGGAGCCGTGGTTGCCGATGAGCAGGGTTGGAGAATTGAGCCATTGGCCGTGGCCGACATGCAATCGTCACAGCAGGCCGGATCGTTCCTCGCCCGTCGTATCGATTTGCTGCCCCAGCAAGCCGCTCGGCTACTTTCCGCCGGTGCCGTGCTCGGCAAGGAGTTTGCGTGGCGTACGGCGGTGGAACTCGCCGGACTCGACGTCGCCGTGGCATTGAACTTGCTCGATCTGGCCCGCGAGCGTCATCTGCTCTGGATGCGTTCCGACGGATCTCGCTGCGCCTTCGTGCACGACAAGATTCGCGCCACGTTGCTGGAACGTCTTGATTCGGCCGAACGCAAACGTCTGCACCTTCGCGCGGCCGTTCACTTGCGCGTGCAAGGAAATCGCAATACGTTTGAACTTGCGTATCATTTCGACGCCGCGGACGAGCCGCAGCAAGCGTTGCCGTTTGCCTTAGAGTCGGCGGAGCAAGCTCGAGCCCGGCACGCTCTCGAAACGGCGGAACAACAGTATCAGATCGCTCTGAGGGGGGCGTCGACCGTCAATCGCGCGACTCGCTATCGCATCTTGCAAGGCTTAGGCGACGTGCAAATGCTACGCGGCCGGTACGCGCCTTCGGCGGAACTGTTTGAACAGGCGGCCGAACTGGCCGAAGGCCCCTTTGCTCAGGCCGAGATTCGCGGCAAGCTCGGTGAACTCGCATTCAAGCGGGGCGACATCGATCGGGCCGTGCGATCCTTCGAGGCGGCGCTGCGGCTGCTAAGTTGCTACGTCCCGCGTTCGCTGCCGACGTTCTTCCTGCTGTTCCTCTGGGAAGCGTGGGTCCAGGCATGGCACACGCTCTTGCCGGGCTGGTTTCTCGGCCGATTGAAACGACCACCGACCGACGCGGAACGCCTAAGTTGGCGCCTGCGCAGTCGTTTGGCATTCGGCTATTGGTTCGCGCGAAGCAAAGTTCACGTCCTCTGGACCCATTTGCGGGGGATGAATCTTGGCGAGCGTCATCCGCCGACCTTGGAACTAGCCCAAGCCTACTCGGAGCATGCCCCGGCCATGACGCTGGTGCCGTACTTCCGTCGCGGCGCGGCTTACGCCCAAAAGTCGTTCGAGATTCGCAAGGCGCTCGGCGACTTATGGGGCCAAGGTCAGTCGCTGGCCTATCTGGGCATCGTCCATTACGCCGGATCGAAGTATGTGGAAGCCGTCGACAAAGGGCGCGAGGGGATTCGTCTCTTGGAGCGCATGGGCGACTATTGGGAAGTGCATATTGCCCGCTACCAAGTGGCCGCTGCTCTTTATCGCCTGGGCGACTTGCCGGCCGCCATTGATTTGGCCCGTCGCAACTATGAATCTGGGTTTAGGCTCGGCGACGAGCAGGCTTCCGGAATCAGTCTCGACGTGTGGGCCCGCGCCGCGCAAGGCAAGCTGCCGCGTACGATCGTCGACGTCGAAATGCAACGCGTCCGCAACGATGCCCAAGCTTTCGCCCAAACCATGTTGGGCGGCGGCGTGCGGTACTTGGGCGCCGACCAGATCGAACAGGCCGCCGAGACTTTTGCAAGAGCTCTACAAGTCGCGCGCGAGGCAGGCGTCGTCAACGCCTACGTCGCGCCGAACTTGGCGTGGCTCGCTACGGCCCTGCGTCTGAAAGCCGAACGTTACGCAGGACATTTGCCCACGCAACGTCGCAAGCTTTTGAAAGCCGCCGCCGGGGCCGCCTTGCGGGCTCTCTGGTTAGCCTTACGGTTTCAAAATGATCTTCCTCACGCCTTGCGCGAATTGGGTTTGGCCCGAATCCAATTAGGACGCGTGCGGAGCGGCATGTGTTTGCTTCGTCGCAGCATCGCCGTGGCCCAACGGCAGTCGGCCCGATACGAAGCGGCCTTGTCGCGCCGCGTCTATTGGCAAACGGCTGCGGAACTCGGATATGCCGACGCCCCCCGCGAATTGGCCGCGGCGTCGACCGACGTTCAATCGCTCGAACTCGCCGCCGCGACCGCCGCGTCGCGCGAAGCCGGCGGAACCACGGTCCGGGCCACGTTGTCGTTGGCCGATCGATTCGATACGGTGCTCGACGCTGGTCGGCGGATAGCCTCGGCGCTTACCGAGCCGACGATCTTCGAAGAAATGCGACAAGCGGCGGTGCGACTCTTGCGCGGCGAAGAATGCTTTGTCGTCCGTCAGCTCGCCCAACAAGACGGCGGTCTTCGCATCGCCGACGACGCACGTCTACCGACGGGAGTTCGCCGTTCGCTGCTCAACCATTGCCTTACGCTCGGCCGCGCGGCATCGTCGGGCGACGACATCCCCCTGTTTGAGACGGAGATCGGCGTCGTCGATGTGGAAGCGTCGGCGGTCTGCATGCCGGTCTTGGTGCGCGGGCGAATCGTGGCCTGCCTGTACGTCGTTCATCGCGGCATCCGCAATCTCTTTGGCGACGACGAGAAGCGGCTGGCCGAGTTCGTCGCGACGCTCGGTGGCGCGGCACTGGAAAACTCGGCCGGATTTCAACAGCTTCAAGACCTCAATCAAACGCTTGAAGCTCGCGTCGCCGAACGTACGGCAGCCGCGGAAGCCGCCAGCCAAGCTAAGAGCCAGTTCTTGGCGATGGTGAGCCATGAAATTCGCACGCCGATGAACGGCATCATCGGCATGACGGAGCTCACGCTCGCCGGCCCGCTCAACACGCAACAACAAAGCCGGCTGGGTCTCGTCAAACAATCGGCGGCCGGGCTCCTTCGCCTGCTCAACGACCTGCTGGATTTTTCCAAAATCGAAGCCGGCAAGATGGAATTGGAATCCGTCGAGCTTGATCTGCGAGATGTCGTCGGCGATGCCTTGCAGATTCGGGCCGGCGACGCGTCGAAGAAAGGTCTGGAGCTCGTTCAAAGTATTGCCGCCGACGTACCGCGAAAGCTGCTCGGCGATCCAGGCCGACTGCGACAGGTGGTGATCAACCTGGTCGGCAACGCCGTGAAGTTTACCGAACGGGGCGAAATCGAAGTCGGCGTCCGTGTGGACGCGGCCGCATCGGACAAAGTCCGGCTTCATTTTACCGTGCGTGACACGGGCATCGGAATTCCCGCCGACAAGCAGCAAGCGATCTTTGAAAAATTCCAACAAGCCGACAGCTCCACTACGCGACAGTACGGCGGCACCGGCCTCGGACTTTCCATCTCCGCCGAGTTGGTCGGTTTGATGGGGGGCACGATCTGGGTCGAGAGCGTGCCGGGCCAAGGCAGCACGTTCCACTTCACGGCTGACTTTGCGACCTTGCCGACCCCGGACGAAGGTTTCGGTCGGCATGCGGCGATCGTGCAAGGCTTGCGGTTGCTCGTAGTCGACGACAATCCGGCCCAGCGCACGGCTCTGGTCGCTTGGGGTGAAGAACATGGAATGTCCGTCGCCGCCGTCGATTGCACGCAGGCCGCGCTCAACACCTGTAACGACGCTGCTGAAATCGGATTGCCGATCGAGGCGTTGTTGATCGACAGCGAACTCAACGACGAAGATCCTCGTCGACTTGCGGAAGAGATTCGCGGCCTGTCTGGCTACGCCGACTGTGCGATCGTCCTGCTTTCGCCGATGTCGCAACGTTGTGAAACGGCCGGCTCGTCGCACCCGCGAACGCAGCAACTGTCCAAACCGGCCAAACATGCGGAACTCCTCGCGGCGCTTGCGGAAGCGGTCTGCCCGGGCTGCGGCGGCGAGCAATCATCGGCCGGGGTCGACGTCGGCGACGTGCCTCCTCTTAAGTTGCTGCTCGTGGAAGACGGCTTCGTCAACCGCGAGGTCGCGATGGGCTTCTTAGAAATGGGCGGCCATCGGATAACGACCGCCGAGAACGGCCTTGAAGCGCTCGCAGCGTTGGAGAGAGAAAACTTCGACGTCGTGTTGATGGACGTCGAGATGCCGGAGATGGACGGACTCACCGCGGCCCGCACTTGGCGCGAGCGGGAAGTTGCGGAAGGCCGCCGCCGCACGCCGATCATCGCCATGACGGCCCACGCCGTACAAGGCTACCGCGAGCATTGCTTGAGCCACGGCATGGACGACTACGTCACCAAGCCAATTTGGCCGGAAGAACTGTTTGCGGCGCTGAAACGCGTGACGAGCCTAGAAGCGTGTAAGCAGCCGGTGTGACCTGACTACACGCGTCGCACTTCCAAAAACACGATGTTGCGGCATTCTTCCGAAACGATCCGCACTTCGGCCACCTCGTCTTCCGGAATGTCCATCGTCAGATCGACCATGTCGCGCCGCGAACGGTAGATCAGGTGCCAATCCATGAACGTTTCCATGTAGCCGATGTCGCGGACGCCCGGCAGGAAATTGGCCACGATCATGCGGCCGCCGGGACGTAGCATTTGGAACATGCCGCCGACGAGGCGCCGCCCGGCGCGTTGGTTCAAATAGTCGAACAAGCCGGTCGAATAAACGAAGTCGAATTCGCCGACGCCGCCGGGATTCGTGAGTAGGCGTCGGAACGACGCCGTGACCGTTTCCACCCCGTAGATGCCGTAGCTGCGCTGCACTTCATTCAAACTTTCCGCGTCGGCATCGAGCGCAATATAACGCCCGGTCTTGCGGCGCCGCACGGCTGACGACATGCCGGCTTCGCGCATATGCCCGGCCGCAACGGCCAGAATATGCGGATGGCGTCGCTCTTCCACCAGTCGATCGATGCGCGTCGCGATGTAAGCGCGGCGCGCCCGCACTCCTTCGGAAGCCGGTGCTCCGGTCGTGAATTGAAACACGCTACGGCCGATCGCCGTACACTCCGGCGGAGCCCAATGTTCTTCGCGGCCGTAGATGTAGTCCATCATCACGGCATCGCCCGCATAGCCGCGCGGTTTGCTGAAGGCCCGGTATGTGAACGGATCCTGATGCACGAGTTCGCGCAGCGGATGCTGCCGGCTTTGTTCGATCCACGCGGTCCATTCGGCCGGCGTCGAGGCAAACTTGCGCTGATTCAGCGCGCCGAATAGCCGGTCGAGAATCGCCTGTTTATTCGTCTCAGGTTCATTGCCTGCAAGCGTCGCGGCAACTTCGTCATAGAGAGCCGTCGTGGCCGTTTCGGTCGGCGGCGCCAACAGATGCGGATCAACCTGACGAATTGTCGTGCGGGCCACATCTGCGCCAAAGATATCAAACGCCATAACTATCCGAGGAAGTCGTTTCCTCGCTCCCGTCATGCTTTCGCTGTTCGCATCGACCTGATCGATCGCCCGCCATGACGCTGCCCCCAGGTTCGACGTCCGTGTCGCAACGACAAGTCCGAAGCTAACGAGCGCGCCTCGAACCTTAAAGAAATTTCTGGGTCAAAAATCGCACATTGTGGAGAAGTGCAAACCAGGGCGCTGCACGACAATTAACATCGTCGGCCTTTAGCTGATCGTTACGCTTTCGGTAATCCACCAACTCCGTCGAATGAATCCCCGCGCACGGATGGGGTGAAGCGCGATACCACACGCCGACTTTGCGCGACCATCACAAATCGCCGACGATTATGCAAAATTCGCCTTGATGATCAGTGTCGGGTATTCTGTTTCTTCCCGCCGACAAAACCCCCTCCTCATTGCGAGTTGCACTCATGTCGCAGGTCACGCGTCGTCACTTCTTCGAACAATCGCTCTTCGCCGCCGCTGCAGCTGCGACCGCGGCGCACACAGCTCGGGGGTTCGCGGCCGATGCCAAGCCTGCGACGAACGCGAGCGTGGCCCCGTCGGAAACCCTGCAACATGCCGTCATCGGCTGCCGCATTCGCGGGAAAGTCCACGTTGCGGAATTCGCGCGTGTGCCCGGCGTGCAGATCGCTTACGTCTGCGATCCGGATCTCGAATTGGCGAATGCCTTGGCCGACGCGGTTGAAAAGCAGAACGGCAAACGCCCGCAAGTGGTGCAGGACCTGCGCAAGATCTACGACGACAAATCGATCGACACCGTTTCGATCGCCGCACCGAATCACTGGCATGCGCTCGGCGCGATTTGGGCGATGCAAGCCGGCAAGCATGTGTACGTCGAGAAGCCCGTTTGCCACAACATCGTCGAAGGCCGACGGATGGTCGACGCTGCGCGGAAGTACAAGAAGATCTGCCAAGGCGGTACGCAGAACCGCTCGGTCGGCGCCGTTCGCGGTGCGGCCGAGTACGTGCAGGCCGGCAAACTCGGCGAAGTGAAACTCGCGCGGACGATCATCTACGGTAAGCGCGGCGCGATCGGTCCGGCGGGCACGTGCGAAATGCCGCCGCAGTTGGATTTCAATCTTTGGCTCGGGCCGGCCGTCGATGAGAAGCCGTCGCGTCCGAAGCTCCATTACGATTGGCACTGGGTCTGGGACACCGGCAACGGGGAACTCGGCAACAATAACATTCACATGGCCGACATCTGTCGCTTGATCCTCGGGCTCGAAGGGCTCGGCGATTCCGTGATGAGCATCGGCGGCCGGCTCGGCTATGAAGACGCCGGCGAAACGCCGAACACGCAACTCACCGTGCATCGCTTCGGCGACAAGACGATGATTCAAGAAGTTCGCGGCCTGACGTCGAAGCCGTTCAGCGACAAGTTCAAGTCGGGTTACGTCATCTACGGCAGCGAAGGTCTGGTCGCCGACGGCTCGCTCTTTGATCTCGACGGCACGCTGGTTCGTAAATTCGAAGGCGAGGGCCAAAACCACTTTGCCAACTTCATCAAGGCCGTACGGAGCGGCAATCCGGCCGATTTAAACGCCG
>JAFLCO010000235.1 GCA_017303535.1 Planctomycetota bacterium | reverse complement strand
GTCCAGAAGGCCGCCTCCAACTCGTCCCACGCCCCGCGCGCGATCGCGTCGGCGATGGGGCGGCGATAACTCTCGTAGCCGGGCGCCGTAAGCCACCGCCGCAAGTTTCCGGCCGCGGCTCCGCTCAGTTTCTGATGGGTAAAGGCGGCGAAGACGTGTTCTAGCAGATGCGAATCGTCGGGCATGCTTATTATCCGGTTCGTTTCAATTTCCGCACGACCTCGTCCGTTTGCTTTTCATCAAGTTGTTCGACGAAGCGGACTTCACCGGCCTGCTCCATCGCGACGACGCGGCCGTCGCACAAGGCCAGCGAGTTGCCGGCGGTCGCAGGCAGCCGCGCGCCGGGCAGGATGATGCCGGTGAGGTTCAACGGGTCGGCGGCGGAGAGAATCGTCCATTGTTGCGCGGCCGGTTGTTCGCGGACGCGGCGGAGTTTTTCGACCGCGTCACCGGCCGCGAATTGCTCGCCGCCGACGCCGGCCACAAATCGCCCGCCGCGGATCTCACCGCGGGCTTCCATCCGCCGATACTGCTGCACCAGTTGCCACCACGGCGGTGCGCACGTTTCGCGTTCGAGCAGGTCGCGAAAGACGACGCCCCAGCGTTTCAACAGATGCCAGGCCCATTTGCCGGCCCGCTCTTCGCTCGAAATATCCGGCAAATAGCCGGGAAACTGCGACCAGCGGCCGGCCATCGTGCAACTGCCGACTCGCCGGCGCCGCGCTCGCAGCCGCACCCGCGAGGCTTGTTTGCGGTCGTCGGCCGTCAAGGCCCGCACGGCGCCGTAAGCGTCGGACGATACGAACCCTTGCGCCGCCAATTCGTACAGGCCTGCGTCGAGATGCCCCGGCAGCAGCTTGGTCAGCCCGAGCAAATCGTTGTAAAAGAGCGCGCCGCGCTGTTTGAGCATCTCCAGCACGTCGAGCGCGTTGCCGCCGAGCGGTGCGTCGTCGGGCCGGCGATCGGGCGGCATGAGCCAAGCCAGGTCTTCGCGCGAAGCCAGCGCGATCGGCATGACGCGCGAGAGCCCGACCGAACTCGGTCCGTCGTCGTCGTCACGTCGCGGCGGTCGCAGCCGTCCCCACACCACCTCGCCGGAGAGCGACAGCTCATCGAGCCAGAGCGGATCGTACTGATCAATTCTGGCCGCCAGTACCCGGCTTTCCCACGCACCGGCGGGAATTTCCAAACCTTGCAACTGATCGATGGCCTCGCGCAACCCGGCCCGACCGCGCAGCCGCAGGTCGGTCGCAACGCGTTGGTGCCGCACAAGGAACCGCAAATAGTCGGCGACTTCCACCGGCTTGATCTGCTTGCGAAGTCCGTCGAGCGTCAGCCGGTGAATCCGCGCGAGCAACCGGCGGTCGCACCACTCCGGATGTTTCTGACCGGCGGACGCCGCGGCGTGCCCCTCGGCCGTGAACGTCCCGCGCAGGGCGATCCCTTCCGCCTCGAGCGCATCGAGCGCCGCGCCGACGCGCGACTCCGCCAGCCCCAGCATGGCCGCCAACCGTGCGACGCTCGTCGGTCCCAAACACGGCAACCAGCCGCGCAACACCGAAGTCGCCGCGGCCGCATCATCCGTCGTGGCGACCAATCCTTCGCGGAGCGCAAGCTCCGGCTCCAGCACGCCGCCGTCGTAGAGCACCTTCGCCGCGGCCTGCTTCTCCGCCGCCACCCAGAATGTGCGACCCTCGGTCGTGTGCAACAAGGTCGCCCGCCCGCTGCGCCGCAACAATTCGAACCACGGTCGCCACTCGCCGCAGGTTTCCGGCGGCGCGACGACGAGCGAGAGCAGCACGTCGTGCAATTCCTCGGCGTCGCGGACCGTCGGCCACGCGTCGGCCCGCACTTGCTCGATCGCTTCCGGTTCCAATCGCCCGAGGTCGCGCACGGCGTCAATCGTCGTGCCGCGGCGAATCGACACGGCCCGCGCTCGGCGTTCTTCGAGCGGCGCATCGTCGAGAAAGGCGTAGGGATTCGCATTCACCAACTCATGACTCATCGGCGACGGCTCGCGCGTATCAATCGCGTGAAACTCGATCCGGCCGTCGCGATAATCGTCGAGCATCCCAAGCCAGCGCTTCAGGTCCATCGCCTCGGTGTGGCAATCGCGAATCGTCTGCCGCACCAGCGGATGGTCGGGCACATCAATATCGCCGTGATGGTTCTCGAAGCAGCCGGTCTTCGCCGGAAACACGGCACCGAGGAAATCGTCGGCCTTGAAGCGCTGCATGTGGGGCGGCACCTTCTTGCCCCCTTTCATCCGCGGCACGACCAAAGCCCGCGACGCGTTCCAGCGCCAGCGTGTTTCAAACATCGGCGCGGCGAGCAAGGCCTGCGTCAGCAGATGTTCGCCGTTCGAGGAGTTCAGCATCTTGAAGAGCGCGTCGATCGGAAAACTATGCTGCGGCCCGACGGCCAAGACAAACCCATCGTCGTCGGCCGAGGCTTGCAGTTCGAAATCGAACGACCGGCAAAACCGCTTCCGCATCGCGAGGCCCCAAGCCCTGGTCACGCGTGCCCCCAGCGGGGCGTGAATCACGATCTGCATACCGCCGGATTCGTCAAAGAACCGCTCGAAGAGAATCTTCCAACGGGTCGGCACGAACCCGACCGCCGCTTTTTGTGCGGCGACATAACGCACGGCCTGCTCAACGGCCCACTCATCCGTCGGGCATTCGGCCGACAACCACTCAAAGGCTTGGCGAGTCTCGACCGTCATCTCCGGCGGCGCGATCGCAGCCGGTGGCGGCGCAACTTCCTTCACATCCGACTTCGCAACCGCTAACCCGACGCTTGCGATTTCGCGTTCCCTAGGCTTCTCAAACAGCGAGCGTTGCTTCGGTTTCCGCTCGCGGAGCTTGCTCCGTTTCGGCGGGGCGAGAATCGCGTAATCTTCGGCAAACGGGCTCGGTTCGGCCGGTTCCGGGGCGCGCGTCGGCAAAGTCGCCGTCGGCGCAGGACCGATCGTGATCCGCCGGTCGAGTTCCTGCCGCAGGAGCGAAACTTCCGTCGACAGTTCATCGGTGCGGCCCGGCGCTTCGCCGAGCCAGAACGGTATCGAAGCCGGGGCTCCTTGCGCGTCGCTCACCACGACTTCGCCGCCGCGCACATATTGAATCCGCCACGACATGTTGCCGAGCAGAAAGACGTCGCCGGCCAAACTTTCGATGGCGAAATCTTCATTGACCGTGCCGAGGTACGTGCGATCTTCGGCCGTCACGACGCGATAGTCGGCCAGTTCCGGAATCGCTCCGCCGTTCATCAGCGCGGTCAGCCGGGCATGCCGCCGCGCGCGGACGACGCCGTTGACGCCGTCGCGGAAGAGATGCATCCCGTGCTTTTGCGAGATACTCATCCCTTCGTGCAAGAGCTTCACGAGTTCGTCGAATTCGCTCCGGAGCAAATCGCGATACGGCCAAGCTCGGCGGCAAAGCTCGAACAGATCATCTTCCAGCCAATCATCGATCGCGCACGCCGCCACGATCTGCTGGGCCAAAATGTCGAGCGGCTTCTGCGGAATCTCGATCGTGTCGAGCCGGCCGGTGCGCGCGGCCCGCAGCAGCGCGAGACACTCTAAAAGTTCATCGCGCGTCAGCGGAAACAGCCGCCCCTTCGGCACGGCCCCCAAGGAGTGTCCGGCCCGGCCGATGCGCTGGAGAAACGTCGCGATTGACCGCGGCGTGCCGATCTGGCAAACCAGATCGATGTAGCCGACGTCGATCCCCATCTCCAAGCTGGCGGTCGCGACCACGGCTTTGAGTTGACCTTCCTTGAGCCGCTGCTCGGCCGAATGCCGCATGTCGCGCGAGAGGCTGCCGTGGTGGCTCGCGACCGCCTCCGCGCCGAGCAATTCCGAAAGATGATGCGTCACGCGCTCCGCCAGCCGGCGCGTGTTGACGAACACCAGCGTGCTGCGGTGCGTTTGAATCAGGTGGACCAGCCGCTGGTAGACCTCGCCCCATTGTTCGTGCGAGCAGACGGCCTCCAATTCCGACGGCGGCACCTCGAGCCCCAGGTCGAGCGTCCGCAAGTGGCCGACGTCGACGATCTCGCACCGCGGCGTGCCGTCGGGCTCTACGTTTCTGCCGCCGATCAGGAAACGAGCGATCTCGTCCATCGGCCGTTGCGTGGCCGAAAGACCAATCCGCGTCGGCGGGGTGCCGCAAAGCGCGTCGAGCCTTTCGAGCGACAGCGTGAGATGCGAGCCCCGTTTGTCGCGCGCGAGCGCATGGATTTCGTCGACCACGACGGTCTTTACCGTCCGCAGAATCTCACGGCTCTTTGTGCTCGTCAGCAGCAAGTAGAGCGACTCGGGCGTCGTCACCAGAATCTGCGGCGGCCGCTTGAGCATCTGCTGACGTTCGCTCGCCGGCGTATCGCCCGTGCGCACGGCCACGCGAATTGGCTGCGGGTTCAAACCGGCGGCCCGCGCCGCTTCTTCGATTTCGATGAGCGGCGCGACCAAGTTGCGGCGGATGTCGTTCGACAGCGCCTTGAGCGGCGAAACGTAAAGCACGTCGACCGAGTCGACCAGTTCGCCGGCCACGGCCTGTCGCAACAGCCGATCGAGCGGCACCGTGAAGGCCGCCATCGTCTTGCCGCTACCGGTCGGCGCGGCGATCAGCGTGTTGCGACCGGCGGCAATGCTCGGCCACGCGAGTCGCTGCGGATCGGTCGGCGCGCGAAACTTGGCGACGAACCACTCATGCAAGACGGGATGAAACGTATCGAGCGACATGGCGGAAGGCTCGCCCCTGAAGATCGGCCGCGAAGCGACGGTGCGGTTACGCATGGTAACACAGCAGTGAACATTTGCAGCCTATCGCGCCACCGGCGATTCGCGACCCCTCGACCGAACGACGGAACCAGAAGAAGAAAAGGAGATGAAGGGGGATGAGAGAGGAGATATTGGGGATGAAATGCCAAATGGGGAACAGAGAGAAAAGTAGCGGTGAAAGACGCTCATATCTTCTCTTCGCCTTCCTCATCTCCCCCATCCCCTGATTGATCCCCCTTATCTCCTTTTCTTCATTCTGCGAATTTCTTCGAAGAGAAACGCTGTGATTCCCGCGGAAAACACCGACCTTGTACGTTTTCCGGCCGACCGTAAAATGGCGGTTTCCCTAATTTTGCAATTTCTCAATAGGGCCGCTCGCGAATCTCGCGCGACGCGGGCCCGATGTACGCCTTTTCGGAGACGCCGAACATGACGATGGACAAGAGCTTGCGCGTTCGTGCGGGCAGCACCCGCAGCCGCAACGTGCTCACCCGCGCCGAGCGGATCGAACAACTCAAGGCGGGCGATCGCTTCGCCGACGGCAGCAACAGCCCGTACGGTCTGCCGAAGACCCGGGTCGTGAAGCTCTCGATGAAGAAAAAGAAGAAGAAGAAGGAAGAAGGCGAAGAAGGGGCCGCCGCGAAGCCTGCCGCCGGCGCGAAGGCCGCCGCCAAGCCGGCCGGCAAGAAGTAAATCTTCCGCGCCGCCTAACCCTTGCCGCAAAGCGGCGGATGAGGGCCGCGCCGCACGAAGTTTGGCATCGAGTACAAGACGTCGCACAATCGCCTGCGGGCCATTGTGCGACGTTTTTTTGTTAGTGAGCGTCACACAGCGACCCTCACCCCCGGCCCCTCACCCGCAAAGGGCGAGGGGAGAATGTTGCGCGGCGCGACACGACAAAAGTCAAGGCGCTTTTTTGGCCGGCGCAGATTTGTGCGCGCGAATCAAGGGCGTTTTTGGCCAGTGTAATAGGCACACTCCGTGTGCCGTCGGTCGCGGACGCGAAAACGCATGCCGGAGATATTTCGACGCGGTGAGAAATCTCTAGCGGCGGCGCTCGTCGACGGGCGACGGCACACGGAGTGTGCCTGTTACATTTCGCGAGGCCGGCCAAAAAGTGATTGGAACCGGTTGCCTGGATTTGGGATATTACGTGATGCGCCGCTGCGCGCCGGCAGCGTCGTTTGCCGCGGATCGCAACCACCACGTACTAGCCCCGCAGCGCAAGCGAGGGGATATGGACGTTTTCCCGAAGATCAACACCTGAATAACAAATCAACCGCATTGCCCCGGCATGAAGTGCCGGGGTCCGAGGTCTAGGTCCATGCATCTCCGCAGCCAACCTTTAATCTGCGTCACCCTCACCCGCCCTTCGGCCGTTCGCCTCCGGCAGGAGGCGACAAGCAACACAGTCTCCCGGCGGGAGAGGGGTTGGTGGTCGGCCGTTCTCACCATGCCGCTTTCTGTTCGGCGACGCAATTTATTGACGATCGTTTTGCAATTACAACCGCGCTACCGTAAGTGCGCACACTTTGGAGGGGGTGCGTACATCGACGCCCGAAAAGTACGCACCACGTCACTTAGAACTAAGGGTGCGTACAAACCGGGGGTCGATGTACGCACTTACGATTTCGAGCGAGTTGCAAATTTGTCTCAAACGCGGCGCACGGAACGCCACGGAGGGCGTTCCCTACAGAAGGCGGTTTCTGTTCCGGAAATCCTCGCGTCGAAAAGGCGAGCGGCCGGCGTTAGCCGGCCGTTACGTGGCCCGAGCAAGGAGCGTCGCCATTTTGGGAGCACGGCAATCGCAGCGCGAGCAAGTCGTTCTCACGTAACAGGGGCCTTACGGCCCCCGCTCGCCTCGGAATCGCGGCGCGCGGCGTCCGACACTGGCGTTTCGTCCGCCGGCCGATTATTTTCACGCTTTTCCCGGATGTTTGACGCCCGCCTCTCACTCCTTCGATTTGCCGGAGCCTGCCCGATGCGATTCGCTACTTTGATGCTGCTGGTGCTCGTTTCGTCGGCGGCCGTCGTGCGTGCCGACGGGCCTGCCGACAATCATCCGGATTCCGTCCGGCGGATTCCGAAACTCGGCGTGGAACTGCCGGCCGACAAGCGGCAAGAACTCGAAACATCGCTGGCCGAACTCGATGCGGCGATCGCCGCCATCTTCAAGAACACGAAAGATCAAAAGATCAAAGATCTGCTGGTCGACGTGCGTATCTACGCCGAGGCGGTTCGCACGGCCCTGACCTATCAAGAGTTCTTCGACCTCAAGGAAGTCGGCGCTGCGCTGGAACTCCTGGCCGAGGGTAAGGAACGGGCCAAGCATTTGGCCGAAGGTCGCGCGCCATGGACCACGCAAGCCGGGCTCGTCGTCCGCGGCTACGTCTCGAAGATCGACGGCTCCGTGCAACCGTACGGCCTCGTGATCCCGGCGGACTACACGCCGGGGCCGCATCGGTATCGGCTCGACTTCTGGTTTCATGGCCGCGGTGAAACGCTGAGCGAAGTGAACTTCCTGCAACAGCGGCGGAAGCAAGTAGGCCAATTCGTGCCGGCCGACACGATCGTCTTGCATCCGTACGGTCGCTACTCGAACGCCAACAAGTTCGCCGGCGAGACCGACGTCTACGAAGCGCTTGCGAGCGTGAAGTCGCGCTACAAAATCGACGAGGATCGCATCAGCGTGCGCGGTTTCTCGATGGGAGGCGCCTCGACATGGCATCTGGCCGTGCACAACCCGACGATGTGGGCCGCGGCCAATCCCGGCGCCGGCTTTAGCGAAACGCCGGACTTCTTGAAGAAGTTTCAAAACGAAACGCTCGATCCGACTTGGTACGAGCGAAAGCTGTGGCATCTCTACGATTGCACGGATTGGGCCGTGAACTTGCTGCACTGTCCGACGGTCGCCTACTCCGGCGAGATCGATCGCCAAAAGCAAGCGGCCGACATCATGGCCGACGCGCTCTTCGAAGAAGGGATCGAACTCACGCACATCATCGGCCCAAAAACGGCGCACAGCTACGAAGCGAAGGCCCGCGACGAAGTCGACCGCCGCATGGCCAACATCATGCGATTGGGCCGAATGAATTATCCGCAAGAATTGTTCTTCACGACGTACACGCTGAAGTACAACCGGTGCGCGACGATTCGGGTCGACGCGCTGGGCGAACATTGGAAGAAGGCGTTTGTGACGGCGGCCCAGCCGGAGATCGACGGAATCGAGTTGGCGACGGACAACGTGGCGGCGCTCACGATCGATTACGCCGCCGGATCGAACTTGTTCGACGCCTTGAGCACGGTGCTCATCACGATCGACGGACAAGAAATCGAGGGCCCTCAGCAGCAGACCGATGGCAGCTTCTTCGCCCAGTTGCATCTCGACGGCGACGAGTGGAAGCTCGGGCCTGCGCCGAGCGAAGGGCTTGTAAAACGCCACGGCTTGCAAGGACCGATCGACGACGCGTTCATGGACTCGTTCATCTTCGTGCGCCCTAGCGGGAAGTGCCGCAGCGCCGCGGTCGACGAGTGGAGCAAGGCCGAGCTTGAGCGAGCCATCGAACATTGGCGACGGCACTTCCGCGGCAAGGCCCGGGTGAAGCTCGACAAGGATGTGACGGACGAGGACATCGCCTCGGCCAACTTGGTGCTGTGGGGAGACGACCAAGCGAACTCCGTATGGGCGCGGATCGCCGACAAATTGCCGCTGCGCTACGACGGCGATTCGCTCATCGTCGGCTCGGGCAACGTCGAGCGCAAGTTCGCGGCCGAATACCATGCTCCGATTCAGATCTACCCGAATCCGCTGAACCCGGAGCGTTACGTGGTGACCAACAGTTCGTTTACGTTTCGTGAATATGCGTATCTGAACAACGCTCGGCAGGTGCCGATGCTGCCGGATTGGGCGGTGGTCGACTTGCGCACGAAGCCCGACGCGGTGCGGCCGGGCAAGATCGCGGAAGCGGATTTCTTCGGTGAAAAGTGGGAGGTGCGGGCGACGAGCGACCGCCAGAAGGCCGACGATCGGAAGAACAAACAAGCTGCGGCGGATATGCGGCGCGTGCAACCGATCGTGAAGCCCGTTGCGCGAACTTCGCGCGGCGGACAGGCGCGAAACGCGCGCGGCCTACAATGCCCCGCGTAACAGACAAGGGAACCACGGATGAACACAGATGCACACTGATGAGACGAGCGGACGGACGCCCGATTCATTTTCTTTATCTGTGTTGATCAGTGTTTATCGGTGGTTCAATTCCGAATAGTTAAAGGAGTTCGACGATGCACGAGCCGGCCAAAAATGACGAAGTAAATTGGTGCGTGAGCCGTCGCGGATTCGTGGCAGGCAGTTTGGCGACGGGTTTCGCCATGGCCGTTCGGCCGGTCTCGGCGCAGACGATCACGACCGACACCATGGGCATTGAAGCGGGGGAAGTGAAGATCCCGGTCGCCGACGGCGAGATTCCGGCCTACGTCGCACGCCCGGCGAAGGAAGGGAAGTTTCCGACGGTGCTCGTCGTGCAAGAAATTTTCGGCGTGCATGAGCACATCAAGGATATTTGCCGGCGGTTCGCGAAGCTCGGCCATCTGGCGATCGCGCCGGAACTGTACGTGCGGCAAGGAGACGTCGCGGGCAAGACCGATATTCCGACGATCATCAAGGAAGTGGTTTCCAAAGTGCCCGACGCGCAGGTGATGGCCGACCTCGATGCGGCCGTCGCGTGGGCCGAGAAGTCGGGCCACGGTGACGTCGGCAAGCTCGCCGTGACCGGTTTCTGCTGGGGCGGTCGCATCACGTGGCTCTACTCGGCGCACAACCCAAAGGTGAAGGCCGGCGTGGCGTGGTACGGGCGCGTCGTCGGGCCGACGGACGAGTTACACCCGAAGAACGCCGTCGATATTGCGGCCGATTTGAAGGCTCCAGTGTTGGGCTTGTACGGCGGCAAGGACACGGGCATCCCGCTCGACGCCGTCGAGCAAATGAAGGCCGCGATCGCGAAGGCCGGCAAGCCGTCGGAGATTCACGTCTATCCGGAGGCGCAGCACGGTTTTCACGCCGATTATCGGCCGACCTACAACAAGGCCGACGCCGAAGACGGTTGGAAGCGGCTGCAAGAGTGGTTCAAGAAGCACGGAGCGGCTTAGGCCGGCTTTCTATGAAGATTTGCGTCGCGATCGCCGCGCTCGTTGCGTTGTTGCCGTTTTCGACAACGGCGGCCGAGCCGGCGATCGGCGTGCGCGGAACCATCGGCTGCGATGACGGAGCGCGACAGGTTGAACGCTTGGAAATCACGAAGCCGGGCGTTTATGAGAACTATCTCGTCGACAGCAAGTGGGCCGGCGGCAACCGGGTGAAGATCACGGCCGACGACGTGGTCGTGCGACGTTGCGAGATTCGCAACGCCTCGGGCAACGGCATCGGCGTCTTCGCGC
>JAFLCO010000234.1 GCA_017303535.1 Planctomycetota bacterium | reverse complement strand
ACCACTCGGTGTCGGGCGGCGGCTCGTTCATCGACTTGGTCGACTTCTGCGACACGGCTGCTGCGACGACCTCGTCCGGCAACTCGAAGTGCGTCACCCTCTGCAACGGCCTCGGCCCGGTTGTTGAGCAATAGTCTGAAACAGGCGACGGTTCAACGTCGTCAAAAAAAGTTACGAGCAAAGCCTGGGAGAATTCGTTCTCCCAGGCTTTCGCTATTTGATGAATGGTTATGGTTGAAGGAAGCGATAAGGAGCCACCGTAGCGATGCGATCAAAGTAGTTCGGCGATTGGCTCGCCGCTGCGTAAAATCGGAAACGGCCGGCCGTTTTGGTCGTGGAATTCGTGCGAGGTGTCGATGCCGAAACGACGGTAGATCGTCGCGAGCAAGCAGTTGCTGTCGAAAGCTCGGCCCGCAGGTTCTTCGCCGCGGGCGCTGGTGGCGCCGACCACCTTTCCCATTTGCAGGCCGCCGCCGGAAAGAAAGATGCTCATGGCGCGTGGCCAATGATCGCGGCCGGGGCGATTGTCGGACGGGTTCTGGTAGCGGATTGTCGGAGTGCGACCGAACTCGCCGCAGAAGATGAATAGCACCCGCTTGTCGAGGCCGCGGTCGTACAGGTCCTCGACGATGGCCGATACAGCCTGATCGAGCATCGGCAGCCGATGTTCGTAGGCCTTGAAGATGTCGGAATTGACGGAGTGATCGTCCCAACTCGTGATTCGGCCGACATGTTGCGGAAGCTCGAGCCCCGCCAGCACCTGCACGAAGCGGACGCCGCTCTCAACTAAACGTCGGGCGGTTAGCAAACTCTTTCCCCAGTGCGAATCACCGTACCGCCGTCGCGTGGCTGCATCTTCGCGGTCGATTTCAAAGGCGGCCCGCGTGCGAGTGCCGGTGAGCATTTCGACGGCACGGCGTTGAAACTGATCGAACGAACTGCTCTGGGCCGCCCGTTCGCCGGTGCGGGCCAGGGCATCAAGCGTTTCCAGCAGCGCGTATCGGCTGCGAAGCGTCACCACGCCATCGGGCGAGAGGGCGAAATTCGGCCGGTTGTCGTTGGTGAGATAAAGCGGTACGGGGGCGTAGTCCTGGCTGCCGGTGCCAGAGAGCAAACTCGGGCCGGGCATAAACGGAGCATAGCCTGGGCCAAGATACGCGGGCCCGCCGCCGTACGATTTGCTGTTGGCGACGAAGGTCGGGATGTCGTCGCGAGCGCGGCCCTGCTCCTGGATGCGGCGTGCGACGACGGAGCCGATGTCCGGAAACTCGGAGTTCTGTAGATTTGCGGCAATCGACGAATACCCGGTGAGCAGGCGATGCGTGCCGCCGGAATGTTCGGCCCGATTGTGATGAAGGTTGCGGACGATCGAGAATTTGTCGGCCAACCGGGCCAGCCGCGGTAGGTGCTCGCAGATCTCTAGGCCTGGAACATTCGTGGCGACCGGACGGAACGGCCCACGAATTTCCGCGGGAGCAGCGGGCTTGAGGTCGAAGGTTTCAAGGTGGCTTGGCCCGCCGTTGGCCCAGAGCAAAATGACGGAAAAGCCGTCGTCTATGTCGATAGGCGACGCCGGGCCGCTTTGCACAGGGGCCGAATTGCCGTCGGTCGTCGCCTGAAGCGACGGTTCGGCCGCGCGAAGAATTTGCGTCAGTCGCGGATCGAGGCCGCCGGCCAGCGCCCCCAGCGACAAACCACCGAATTGCAGCCAACTGCGGCGTGTTAACGGGCCGGGACAGCGGAAAGCCGTGACGGATCGCGTCATGGAAGGCTCCGAATCTGGGGCCGGCAATCGATTGGTCGGGAGAGGCTACGGGCGAGGCGGTGGGGTCGGCAGGACGTCGTCGCGGCGAGCTTTTGATGGTATCCGTACCGACAAAACGCGTCAAAAAAATCAAATCGGTGGAGCTTGCCGACGGCCGGGAATAATTTGCGACATAACTTCCGAACAAGTAAGACCGGAGTCGGGCCGATGTCACCGTGCGAATTGCCTCGATCGACGCCCCGACCGGCCTCGCCGAAACGGACCCTGGAGCCGGCCCTGCGAGGTCGTACGGCGCAGACACAAAATTGTCGTTTAAGAATTGACTCGTTTCGACTTGGGGTCGTAAACTGAGACGGTCGCAGAATCAGCCGAAACAGGTCTGCAATTCGGTTGATAGCACTCCCGCCGTAGCACGAGTTTACGGCCGCCCAGAAATGCACATGACGGCGGTTGAGTGATCCGACGAAGCTCGATTGACTTTGCAGCGTCGCGTTGGTTGTAGGAACTGCGTTGTAGGAAACATCGCTAGCCCATTCCGCTTAGATTTGAACTAAGCCTTACGAGGTGTTCTGTGGCCGAGAAAGCTGCACCCGCCCCCGCCAAGACGGCTCCCGCCCAAGCTGCAGGCAAGAATGCAACCGCCGAAACTCAGGCGGCCGCCGAAGGCGAAGAAGAAGTCGGCGATGAGACGCCGATGATGAGCCGCAACGTCGTGTGGGGGCTCACCGCCGGCGGCAGTTCGATGGTCGTCCATCTCGCGCTGCTGCTGATCCTCGGACTCATGGGCACGGGCTATACGCCGAAGCCGCCGGTCCAGATCATCGAGTCGTCCGTTGAGCCGCCGCGCGAGCAAGAAGAGATCACGCAGAAGCTCGATCAGAAAATTCAACCTTCGACATCGCTCAGCGCCGTTTCGAGCACCAGCGCTTCGGCCTCGGCGACGGTCGGCGTGCAAGGTGCGATCTCGGCCGCCGTTGCCGCTCCGAAGCTGAATACGACGGTCGTCGATCGTCCGACCGCCGTGCGTGTCGACGTCGGTGCCGTTAACGTCTTCACCCAATCGGGGAGCACGTTCGCCGCCGCAGTGCCGGAAGGCACGCTCGGTGAAGGCCTCGCCGCGAGCGAAGGCTACGGCGACGCGATGGATCGCATCACCCAAGAAATTCTGAACATGCTCGCCAAGCGAAAGGTGATCGTCTGCTGGGCGTTCGACCAATCTGAAAGTATGCAGGACGACCGCGAAGAAGTTCAGGGCCGCGTCGAACGTGTTTACCAAGAACTCGGATTGTCGGCCGCCGCGAAAGACGACGCGCTCCTCACCGGCGTCGTCAGCTACGGCGCAGCGACGTTGAACCACACGCCGCAGCCGACCTATAAGCCGGAAGAAATCATGGCCGCCATCAAGGCGGTGCCGAACGATCCGTCGGGCGCGGAAATGCAGTGCATGGCGCTGAACTTCTGCGTGGCAAACTATCAGAAGGTCGCCACCAGTGGTAACCGTCAAATGGCCATCATCATGGTCACCGACGAAAGCGGCGACATGAATACCAACATCTCGCAGCTTGAGGCGACGATCCAAACCTTGAAGCAAGCCAACATCAAGGTTTACATCCTTGGTCGCGAGTCGGTGTTCGGCTATCCGTATGCCCGGATGCGTTGGGCCGACGAGTTCAAGCAGATCCACTGGATTCCGATCGACCGTGGTCCGGAAACTCCGCAACCGGAACAACTCCAAATCAACGGCTTCCATCGCCGCCACGATGCGTTCCCCAGCGGCTTCGGACCATACGAACAATCGCGGATCGCGCGGCAAACGGGCGGCATCTTTTTCATGTTGCCGAGCCCCGAAGTGCAACTTGTCGGACGTCGGGCCGATATCGCTTACGACGCCGATGCTATGCGGCCGTTCTTGCCGGATTTGAGTGCCCGCAACGACTACGTCGCCGACCGCGATAAGTCGCCGTTCCGCCAAATGATCTTCAAGGTGATCTCCGACCTGAACCCGTACCAGTCGGGCAGCAAGGGCTCCCGCGTGGAAGTTCGTACGGATCAATTCCCGATCGAGCCGCCGGCGTTTGCCAAAGAAGCCACGGAGAACATGAAGAAGGCTCAAGACCTGATTCTCTATCTGCAAGAAGCGCAAAAGGCCTTGGAATCGGTGGCGGCGCATCGTGCTCGGGAAAAGAGCCCACGCTGGCGAGCGAATTACGACTTGATCTATGCCCAGTCGATTTCCTACCAGGCTCGCTTGCAGGAGTACGGCTGGTACCTGGCCGAATTCATGAAGACCCCGAAAGCAATCAAGAACCCGCTTGGCCCGGCCCGCCCGACCAACGGTTGGGACGTCGGTACGGTGAAACGGCTCCTCAAGCCGGAAGTTACTCAAGCCACTCGCGAAAAGGCCGATGCCCTGTTTCGCGAAATCCAGAAAGAATACGCGGGCACTCCTTGGGCTTGGCGTGCGACCGAAGAACTTGGCCGCGGCTACGGCATTGAATTGCACGAAGACTACTGGGATCCGCGCAGCCGCGGCGTGAAGGTGCCGAAGTACTAATCGGCCTACTTTCCAATCTTAGATTTAGCGAGCGGCGGGGTTTATCCCCGCCGTCTTCGTTTTCGTGGTTGTGCTTTATGAACGATCTGACTCCTCCAACGCCACGAGAAGATCAAGAATCGGGGGCGCGATCCGACGTCATATCCTATTGCGCTCGAAGAGTGTTGCCGGTAGACGGACCGTCGCTCGAACATGGCTGCGTCGTGGTCCGCGGCGACCGCATACTCGCCGTCGGTCCGACGGCCGTAGTGGCCGAAGGTCGCCGCGTCGACTTCGGCGATGCGGTCATCACGCCAGGCTTCGTCAATGCGCACGCTCACTTGGAGTTTAGCCTGCTGCGGCAACCGCTCGGCGAAGCCGGACTGCCGTTTGCCGACTGGATTCTGGAAGTCCTTGAGTATCGACGCTCCCTCGAATTCCATCCGGCCGCCGCGACCCTGGCCGGACTCAAGGAATCGGTCGAGCATGGCGTTACGACGATCGGCGACATCGCCTCCTGCGTTCCCGATCTGCTCTTTGAGAAGCCGCCCGTTGGTGTCGACGTCACGTCCTTCATCGAACTTATCGGACTGTCCGAGGAGAGGGCCGCATCACAACTGCGGAGGCTCGATGAGCTTGAGGCGCCGAACATCGGAACCTCATCAGTGCGGCGCGGCATCAGTCCTCACGCCCCCTACACGGTACGCGGCAATCTATTCGAGGCGGCCGTTCGGGCGTCGAAACGGCTGCAATTGCCGCTGGCGTTCCATCTCGCCGAATCGAGAGAGGAACTGCGGCTCCTCGATTCGCACGACGGTCCGCTGGCGGACTACCTCGGAAAGCTCGGGGCGTGGGACGATGCCGCCATCCCGCGCGGTACTCGACCGCTCGATTACTTGCGCGTATTGCAGTCGGCGGCGCGATCATTGATCGTTCACGGCAACTATCTGCAGGACGACGAACTCGACTTCATCGGGGGAAACTCTGAGCGCATGGCGGTTGTCTACTGCCCGCGGACGCACGCCTATTTCGGACACGAGCCGCATCCATTGCCGAAACTTCTCGAGCGTGGAGCCGTGGTCGCCTTGGGGACCGACGGACGTTGCACGAATCCCGATCTCAATCTCCGTGCCGAGCTGCGACACGTCGCACAAGTGTTTCCGATGCTGACGCCGGAGACGATCCTGCAGCTTGGCACGCTCAATGGTGCCCGCGCAATTGGGTTGGCCGGTGAATGCGGCAGCCTGTCGCCCGGCAAACGGGCCGACTTCCTTGTCTTTGCCGACGACCGGCAAGAGCGCAACGCCTGCGCGGTCGTGGTTTGTGGCGACTCTCCCCTCGCCGCGGTCTACTACGGCGGTCGAAGGCTTGCCGCCGAGTAGTCTCACTCCCGCGGTAAATTGCCGTCGCTCGACGGTCGGATTACGATGTGCGTGCTTCAATGCCGCATCGCCCGCGCTCCTTGTTTTGGAAAGAGATCGTATGTATCGCAGATCGCTTACCGCCCTAGCCGCCGCAACTTTATCGCTCGTCGCAACCTCGGCTTCCACCGCGGACGCAACCCATTACGACGTTGTCGTCTACGGCGCCACCAGCGGCGGCGTAACGGCAGCCGTTCAGACGGCTCGCCTCGGCCGCACGGTCGTGCTCATCGAACCGTCGAACCATGTCGGCGGGCTTACCTCCGGAGGGCTCGGGGCGACCGACATCGGCAATAAAGGGGCGATCGGCGGCTTGTCGCGTGAGTTTTATCGCCGCATTTATCAGCACTATCAGAAGCCTGACGCGTGGACGGTGCAGACCCCGGACGACTACTGGAAACTCCGCGGCCGCGGCACGCCGCAAGAAGACACGATGTGGACGTTCGAACCCCGCGTCGCGGAGGCCCTCTATCGTGAAATGCTGGCCGAAGCAAAGGTGCCGCTCCTCGAAGGGGAGCGGCTCGATCTCAGGGCGGGCGTCGTTAAGGAAGGGAATCGCATCACGGCCATCAAGATGGAGTCCGGCCGCACGCTGGCCGGCAAGATGTTCATCGATGCGACGTACGAAGGAGACCTCATGGCCAAGGCCGGCGTCTCTTACCACGTCGGCCGCGAGGCGAATTCCGTTTACGGTGAAACGATCAATGGAGTGCAGCTTGGCTCGAAGCACCATCAGTTTCATGTGAAGGTCGATCCGTACGTAAAGCCGGGGGATCCTGCGAGCGGCGTCTTGCCGGGCATTCATGCCGATTCGCCGGGCGAACATGGCGCAGGCGACAAACGCGTTCAAGCCTACAACTTCCGCATGTGCCTCACGGACGTGCCCGAGAATCGGATCGCTTTTCCGAAGCCGGCCGGATACGACCCTCTGCGTTATGAGCTGGCCTTACGCACGATCCAGGCCGGTCAATGGGACGGACTTGGAGCCCCGTCGGCGATGCCCAATCGCAAGACCGATACGAACAATCGCGGCGCGTTCTCCAGCGACAATATCGGTATGAACTACGACTACCCTGACGGCGACTATGCGACCCGCGCCGCGATTTGGAAGGAGCATGAGCAATACCAGCAAGGCTGGTGCTGGTTTCTCGCCAACGACGAACGAGTGCCGCAAAACATTCGCGAACAAGTGAGCAAGTGGGGCTTGGCGAAAGACGAATTCACCGATAACGGCGGTTGGCCGCATCAGCTCTACGTGCGCGAAGCTCGGCGGTTGATTTCCGACTACGTCATGACCGAGCACAACTGCCGCGGCGACAAGACCGTCACCGACTCCGTAGGCCTCGCCGCGTACACGATGGATTCGCACAACACTCAGCGTTATGTCTTAAACGGCTACGCGTCCAACGAAGGCGACGTGCAAGTCGGCGGTTTCTCTCCCTATTCGATTTCCTACAAGTCGATCGTGCCGCGCCGCGCGGAGTGCGGCAACCTGTTCGTGCCGGTTTGCTTGGCGGCGTCGCATATCGCTTACGGCAGCATTCGCATGGAGCCGGTGTTCATGGTGCTCGGGCAATCCAGCGCCACGGCGGCCGTGCAAGCGATCGAAGCCGGTCAGGACGTGCAAGCCGTCGATTACGCGAAGCTGCGCGAAAAGTTGTTGGCCGATCAGCAGATTCTCGACTGGACCGGACCGAAGCCCTATCGCGGACCGGCGGCAGAATCTTTGCCCGGCATCGTGGTCGAGGCGGAAAAGGCGGAACTCGTCGGCTCTTGGCCCGAAGGACACACGGTTCGCGGCTACGTCGGCAAAGGCTATCTACACGACGAAGATGCCGATAAGGGAAAGAAAAGCGTGACGTTCACGATCCCCGTGCCCAAAGCCGGGCGGTACGAAGTGCGCTTGGCTTATACGGCGCTAGGAAATCGCGCGACAAACGTCCCCGTCAGGATCACGGCCACCGACGGCGAGCAGCGCTTTACCGTTAATCAGAAAAAGAAGCCGGAAATTGACGACATGTTCCACCGGCTTGGGACCATGGAATTCTCGTCGGAGAAGCCCGCGGTCATCAAGATAGAAACGACCGGCACGCAGGGGCACGTCGTCGTGGACGCCGTGCAGCTGCTGCCGACGACGTCGAAGTAGGCCGGAAGCCTAACGTGTCCGGCGTTGCGCAAACAACCAATCGAGCAAGCCGAACGACGGTTCGTAGGCCGGCGTCCAGCAATCGTGGCCGACCTCCGGTAACTCCGTGTAACGCGGGGTTGCGCCGAACGCTCGTAGCGCCTGGATCATGCGTCGGCTGGTTTCGACGGATACTACGTCATCGAGCAAGCCATGCACGGCCCAAGTCGGCAGATTAGCGAACTGCGGCGCATCGGCGAGATCGCCCCCGCCGCACAATGGCGCGACGGCCGCAAACGCCTCGGGCTGCTTGCCGGCCAGCCACCAAGCCCCGAACCCTCCCATCGAGAGGCCGGTCAAATAGAGGCGGTCTTCGTCGATCGAGTTCTCCGAAACGACGGCGCTCATCGCCGCGCGCAGCTTGCACATGGCCGTGGTTGCCGTCGGCGACGGAGTCGCGTCGGAGCGGTTCCAGTCGACGTCGACCCACTTGTCTTCGGCCGCGCATTGCATGGCCAGCGCATAGCAAGGATACCGCGTAAGATTTTCCGGCCGAGCTAGAACCTCCGGAAGGTAGCGTAGCTGCGACGTGTTGTCGGCCCCGCGCTCCCCGGCGCCGTGAAGGAAAACGACGAGCGGATATTTTGCGTCCGCCGTAACACTTCCGGGCGACAGCAAACGATACGGCACGGCAGGATCGCCCACGATGCCGAAACCGCGCGACGCGGCCCGGCGCTCGCGAAACAGCAGCACGGCTTGGGCAGACGGTACGCGCACCACGTCACTCCTTAAAGCGGTCGAAGGCCGCAGCGGAACTTATGATGCGTCACTGTCGAACACGCGGACCGTTTTCCAGTTGGCCTTGTTCTCGGCAATGAACTCAAGATGTCGCGGAGCGACCTGGTAGGCATCGTGCGACGCGCGGCCGTCGAACACGACATGTAGCGCCACGTCGTACCCGCGATCGTTCACCGGCCGATTGTATTCTTCGGCCAGCGTTCCGGCGCTGAAGTACACCGTGCCCGGGTGATCGGTGAGATACTTGTGGCAGGCATCGACCAGCTTCTGCTTGGCGGCCGGCGAATTGTCGTTCAGTGTGAAGTAGACGTTGTGAACCAGGTGCATCGTTGTCTTTCGTCGGCGTTGAAAAAGCGAATTCTAGTTTAGCCGCCGAGCTTGCTCGGCGCGTTATCGTGGGAGCTGCGTTGACTACGGCTTCAGCGGCGTCTTCCCCAGTGCCGGCGGGTTCTGCTCGGCCGGCGGTCCGAGAATCGCCTCGATTTCGCGAATCTCCAGTGTTTCTTGCTCTTCGAGCTTTTGCGACAACTCGTCGAGCTTGGCCCGATGTTCGATAAGCAATTTCTTGGCCTGATCGGCGGCCGCATGCAGGATGCGGGCCGTTTCTTCGTCGATCACTTGGGCCGTGTGTTCGCTAAACTCGCGCGGCTCCGACATTTCGCGGCCCAGAAACGGATGCTCCTCGCCGATACGGAATGCCACCGGCCCTAAGCGTTCGCTCATGCCCCAGTTGGCGACCATGCGGCGAGCCAGTTGCGTGGCCCGCTTCAAGTCGTTCTCCGCCCCGACACTGTACTCGTCGAACACCAACTTCTCGGCGGCACGGCCCCCCATCAGGCAAATCAGCCGGGCATGAAGTTCGCCCTCACCGTAGCTCAACTTGTCTTCTTGCGGAATGAGTTGGGTGACGCCCATCGCGCGGCCGCGCGGAATGATCGTTACCTTATGCACGCGGTCGTTGCCGGGAAGGATCCACGCCAAAATCGTGTGCCCCGCCTCGTGGTAGGCCGTCATCGACTTTTCAAACGGCGTCAGCGTCTCTTCCCGCTTCACGCCCATCAAAATCTTGTCGCGGGCATATTCAAAGTCGTCCATGTCGACCTTGTCTTTGCTTTGCCGCGTGGCCCAAATCGCCGCTTCGTTGACGAGGTTGCGAATGTCGGCGCCGGTCAGGCCGACCGTGCCCTGTGCTAATCGCTCGAGGTCGACGTCGTCGGCCAGCGGCACTTCGCGAGTGTGCACCTTGAAGATGGCCAGCCGGCCTTTGACCGTCGGGCGATCGACGACCAGGCGGCGATCAAAACGGCCCGGCCGCAACAATGCCGGGTCGAGCACGTCGGCCCGATTCGTCGCAGCCAGCACGATCACGGCTTCGTTCTGGCTAAACCCGTCCATTTCGCTGAGAATCTGGTTGAGCGTTTGTTCGCGCTCATCCTGTCCGCCGCCGATGCCGGTACCGCGCACGCGTCCGACCGCGTCGATTTCGTCAATGAAGAGAATGCAGGGCGAGGCTTCTTTGGCCGTGCGGAACATGTCGCGCACGCGTCCCGCCCCGACGCCGACGAACATCTGAATGAACTCGCTGCCGTTGATCGAGAAGAACGGCA
>JAFLCO010000233.1:4252-10266 GCA_017303535.1 Planctomycetota bacterium | reverse complement strand
GCCGTTTCAAACGCGGCCGGGCTCATGTTGGCCGGCATCCCGAACGGAAACGCGAAGTACCGCACGGCCCGACCGAGGGCTTGTTCGAGGTCTTCGCCGGCGGCCGTGATTTCATCGTGCAGGCGTGCCCGATCGTCGATTTTGCCGATATCGGGATGGGTGCGCGTGTGAGCGCCGATGTCGATGCCCTGCGCCGCCCAATGTCGCAAGTCGTTGAGCGTGTTCGGCCGCAGCGTGTGCCCCATCCGCATGTCGTGAGGAAACGGCATTCCGTGGCGAGCGTTGTGATAGGTGACGAAGTACGTGCAAGGAATTTTCTCGCGGACCAACAGCGGCAAGGCGAAGTCGTTGTTGTCGGCGTAGCCGTCGTCGAAGGTGACGACTACCGCCGGCCTGGAATTGCCTTCACGGATGCGGCGTTGCGCTTCGGACAGCGAGACGCAATCGCAATGTCGTTTGAGCCACGCCATTTGCTGCGCGAAGACGTCGCGCGAGCAGGTCCAGCCGTTGAGCGCGTCGTCGGCCACGCGATGGTAAAACACGATCATCACCGGCGCGCGTTGGGCCCGCGCGGCCCATCGATTCCACCACGCCCGATAAGGACGCGAGGCGTGATAGTAGCCCGCTAGCGCGGCTTGCTTCCAAGGCGACATGGCCCGAGGGCTCCGGGGCGGATGCTGATCCGCAAACGATGAATTTCGACGCGTACACGGCGTGCGATGCGCAACCGCGCGCATCTGTTGCAACTCTTGGTCATGGGCGCGACTTCGCAACTCGCGGAGCGTGAAGATCGCGCCGATTTCAGGTCGTGCCGATGTTGCCGATTGCGCCGACGAGCGGCTGAGGAAGGTTGCCGAATTGTCAGGCTAAAGAGATTGCCCGACTCGATTTGATGGATTTACGCCGTCGGCGACCACCTGCGGCGAGCCGCTGACCTAGGTTTAAACGACGGCCTAGAGGCTGCGCGCCCGGAGTGCGCGAGGTCCTGCCGTCGCCGAACACATCGCCTTGCAGGAACCGGTTTCATGTCTACTCCCGCCGCCGGCCCGACGCCGACCGTCTTCGACGTCGCGCGGCTGTTCGTTCGTCACCCGTTGCGTTGGCTGCTGCCGGCCGCGATCGTCGCCGCCGGTGCTTCCGCGTACGCCTTGCTCAAGCCGGCGACTTGGGAAGCTTCACAAGCGCTCATGGTTCGTGCCGAGGCGGGTAACAATCCGGGCGGGCCGGGCCGATTTCGCGATCTCTCCGAAATGAAAACTTTCCAAGAGACGGTGTTGGAAGTCGCCAAGAATAAGTCGGTGCTGACCGCCGCACTGCAATCGGTCGGGCCGCCGGAAGATGCCGAAGCCAAGCCCGATGCAGGCCCCTGGCCTTCCGACCAAGACGTGGCCGATCTGGCGGACACCGTGAAGCTGGTCCCGCCGAAAGGCACCGAGTTTGGTTCGACCGAAGTCTTCTATCTCAAAATTCGCGACCGTTCGCCCGAGCGGGCCGTGCGACTCGCCGACGCCGTCACCGAACAATTGCTCGCGCGTTACAAGCGGCTTCGCGACGAGCGAGCCGGCAGCATGGTGCGCGAACTCGAACATGCCCTGACGATCGCCGGGGAAGAAGTCAACGAAGCCGTCGACCAGTTGAAGGCCCTCGAATCGAAAGTCGGCGGCGATCTGGCCGAGTTGCGCAACCTCGAACAACTCGGCAGCGGCGACAGCGATCTTCGCAAGCTCACCGTCGAACTCGAAAACGAAGTCCGTCGGGCCGATGTCGACGTTCGCAACCAGCGCGAGCTGCAAACCCTGCTCACCGCCGCAGCCGCCGACCCAAAGCAACTTCTCGCCACACCGAACCGCCTGCTCGATTCGCAACCGGCCTTGCGCCGACTGAAGGAAGGTTTGATCGACGCCCAAATTCGCACAAGCCAGCTCCTCGGCAGTATGTCGCGTGAACATCCGCAAGTGCGGGCCGCGCTCGACGCTGAAGAGGAAATTCGCCGCCACTTGAACCAAGAAGTGAAGACGGCCCTGCAAAGCGTCGCGGCCGAACGAGTCGTGGCCGACGAACTATTGTCCCAAAGCCAAATCCGGCTTGCCGAAACGCGAGCACGCCTCGATCGGCTGGCGGCGTTGCGAGCCGAGTACTCTTCGCTCAACGCTCAGTTTCAGCAGCGTTTGAAGTTGCAAGAAGAAGCGGAGAAGCAACTCGTCGCGGGCCGCGCGGCGCAAGCCGGGGCGGAAGACGCGGGCCTGCTGACGCGCGTCGATGTGCCTGACGCCGGCACCAAGCCGGTCGGTCCGGGTCGTACGACATTGCTGGCCGCGGGAATCCTCGGCGGCCTGGTCTGCGGCGTCGGTTGCTTATTGCTCACGACGAAAGTCCCGGAACGTACGGCGGCCGGCGTCGAATCCGACCTCGTCGCCGCGCCGTCACTCGCCGATCTGCAACGCCGCGGCAGCAGCGAATTTGAAGCGAGGAACTTCGGAGTGATGTCGTCGCACGTCGACGGGCGGCCCGAAGCGCGGCGTGAGTTGGAAAAGATCGGTTGATCGTCGGTCGGCATCGCCGGCCCTTGGACATTATCGCAGCGGAAACAGTTCATGACGCCCGTCGCCTTGATCGATCGCGAAGAGTCGCAAGCCGCCGAATCGTCGGTCGCGGCAAGTTCCGCACCTCGGCGCGTGCTGCACCTCATTAACGGCGAACACTTCGCCGGCGCGGAGCGGGTGCAGGATCTGCTCGCCGGGGCCTTGCCGGAGTTCGGCTTCGAGGCGGTCTTCGCCGCGCTGAAGCCGGATCAGTTTCCGCAGCGCCGCCGCAATCGCCAGGCTCGGCTGTACGAAACGCCGATGTCGGGCAAATTCGATTTTTCCGTGTCGCGGGCCATCGCCGAGATCGCTCATCGCGAAAAGTGCGATTTGATCCATGCCCACACCGTACGCACGGCGATGATCGGTCGCCGCGCGGCGCTCAGTACGAATTTGCCGATGATCTATCATCTGCACAGCCCGACGGCAGGCGATACGACGCACCGCGTGCGCAATTTCATTAATGCGTTCATCGAGCGCCGCAGCATCGGCCGAATTCACGCGGCGATCGCCGTTTCAAACAGCCTTGCCGAGTACGGGCGGCGGATCGGCATTCGCGACGACATGCTGCACGTGGTACACAACGGCGTTCCTGTGTCGCCGAAACTCGCCGAACGCGCGACGCCGTGCGGCACCTGGACGATCGGCTGCACCGCGTTGTTCCGCCCGCGCAAAGGCATCGAAATCTTGCTGGCCGCGCTGGCCGAATTACGTAAGGCAGGCATTGACGCTCGCCTTCGCGCGGTCGGGCGCTTTGAAACGCCCGACTACGAAAGGACGATTCATGGCCTGGCGGCGCGGCTCGGCGTGGAAGAAGCCGTCGAGTGGCGTGGGTTCCGCAGCGACGTGGCCGCCGAGTTGGCCGCGATGGACGTCTTCGTATTGCCGAGCCTGTTCGGCGAAGGGCTGCCGATGGTCGTGCTCGAAGCCATGTCGCACGGCGTGCCGGTTATCGGCACACGCGTCGAAGGCGTGCCCGAGGCGATCCGCGACAACGTCGACGGCCTGCTGGCTGCCCCGGGCGACGCCGTTTCGCTGGCCGAACAAATCCAAAGGTTGATCTCCGGCGAAGCCGATTGGCAAGCGCTACGGGCCTCGGCTTATCGCCGTCAGATTGAACACTTCTCCGACCACAGCATGGCCGCGGCCACCGCCGAGGTTTATCGGCGCGTCATTGCGGACGCGAATCGTCGCGGTTCGCCGTCGCACACTTCCACCGCTCGGGCATAGAACGACATTCGAATATGAAGACGATTTCCCTGTTTGGAATGCAGATCGCGCCGGTGCGGATGCCGGAGGCCGTCGATGAGTTGCGGCGTTGGATCGATGCAAATGAGCGGACTTGCCGCTACGTCGTTACGCCGAACGTCGATCATGCGGTGATGTTTGAACGACGGGCCGACTTGCGCGACGCTTACCGCGACGCATCGCTGGTCCTCGCCGACGGCTTTCCCGTCGTGCTGGCTTCGCGACTCTTGAAGCGACCACTGCCGGAACGCGTGGCGGGAAGCGACTTGGCGCCGGCCTTGTTTGCCGCCGCGAAGGATAAGCCCTTGACCGTGTACTTGCTCGGCGCCGGTCCCGGCGTGGCGGAGCGGGCCGCGACCAACATTCACGATCGCTGGCCGGGCGTGCGCGTCGTCGGTTGCTACAGCCCGCCGCCGGGGTTCGAGCGCGACGAACAAGAGTGTGCCGCCATCTGCGAACGGATTAACGCCGTACGGCCCGACGTACTCATGCTCGGCCTCGGTGCGCCCAAGCAGGAACTATGGATCGCCCGTCATCGCGCGAAGTTGCAGGTGAATGCGGCGCTCTGTATCGGCGCGACGATCGACTTTCTCGCCGGCGAAAAGGCCCGCGCGCCGCGATGGATGCAGAAGTGCGGCGTCGAATGGATGCACCGCCTTTGCAGCGAACCGAAGCGGCTCTTTAAGCGCTACGCCCACGACGCTTGGGTGTTTCCGCAACTCGTCTGGCGCGAATGGCGCGGGACGCGGGCCGCCGTGTAACGCTGCGGCGGGCAAGAACACTGGTGGGCAAGCCACCAGTGGCACGCGAAGGCAGACTTACTGCACCCGCACTCCGGTTTGCTTGACTTTCGACTCCGGTCGGCGAAGCTATACGCTCTCGCCAAGCAACCCACCGACCGGAGACGCACGTCATGCGGCTGTGCAAGTTCACGCACGAAGGAAAGACGCAACTCGGCATATACGGCGAGGAGACGATCGTCTCTCTCGAGGCCGGCCGCGCCGCCTACGAAACGGCAACGCACGAAAAGCTTGACCTGCCGACGAGCGATAACGTTCTTGATTTCCTGCCGCCCGACGGCCGTGGCTTCGCCGCCGCCCAAAAACTGGCGGCCTGGGTCGAGCGCAACGACGGCAAGCTCCCGAACTCGGCCGAGATCGCCACGAAGAACGTTCAGCTTCACGTGCCGGTTCCGACGCCGCGCAAACTTTTCCTCTTGGCGGGCAACTACAACGAGCACATTCAGGAAGGTGGCGGCGCCGCGACGGAGCGGACCGAAACGTTCCCCTACGTGTTCATGAAACCGCCGACGACGACGCTTACCGATCCCGGCAAGCCGGTCGTCATTCCGAAGGTTTCGCCGAATGCGATCGATTGGGAGTTGGAACTGTGCGTCATCATCGGCCGCAAGTGCAAAGGCGTTTCAGAAAGCGAAGCCTTGAACTACGTCGCCGGGTACACCGTGGTGAACGACATCAGCAACCGCAAGTTCCGCCCGAACCCGGAGCGAAAGAAACGCGAGAAAGACGCCTTCTTCGATTGGCTCCATGGCAAGTGGCACGATTCGTTCTGCCCGATGGGGCCGTGCGTGGCCAGTGCGGATTCGATTTCTGATCCGCAGGGACTTGAAATGCGGTTGCTGCTCAACAACGAAGTACGCCAGAACGCGCTGACCCGGCAGCAGATTTTCCCCGTGGCCGCGGTGATCGAGTTCGTTTCAAACATCGTCACTCTCGAACCGGGCGACGTCATCAGCACCGGCACGCCCGCCGGCGTCGGCAGCAGCACGGGCACGTTCGTCAAACCGGGGGATGTGCTCCACGCGAGCATCGCCGGAATCGGCACGCTGACGTCGCCGGTCGTGGCGGAGTAGCGGCGGGTTTTCTCTCGTGAGTTGTTCGCGCGAGCACTAAAGCCCAGGGACTTCATGTCCCTGGGCCCCGATAAGCGGCATTGATGGCGCAAGTGATGTCGTCTCTTACGTCCCAGGGACCAAAGGTCCCTGGGCTTTACGAATCAGAGACTTCGTCGAGCGCTACAGAGCCCGACGATGCTTTTTCTTCGCCGGCTTTGTCGCCGCAGCGACAACCGGTTGTGGACCGCCGGTGTGTCCGCCGCGGGTGTGCTTGTGGCGAATCGTGCTGCGTCCTTCGCCGCCGCCGGAGCCGCCGGTCGCCGATTGTT
>JAFLCO010000233.1:0-4230 GCA_017303535.1 Planctomycetota bacterium | reverse complement strand
GGCGTTGCTTCCGGCGACGCTGACCGCCGCGCTCGCCGCCGGCGTCGCCGCCTACGACCGTGCCGCGTCGCCCGCCATGCGGGCGATTGCCATGGCGACCTTGCGAGCGGCCGGGGGATTGTTCGAAGGCCCGGTCGTGCGTGAGTCGGCCCTCGCCGCCGGTTTCAATCTTCGGCAGTTCCGGCAAATCCTGACGGACGGCGATCGTGCGGCGGATCAGCCGCTCGATGTCCTTCAGCCGGCCACGCTCCTCATGATCGCAAAAGGCGAAGGCTTTGCCGGTCTGGCCCGCGCGGCCGGTGCGGCCGATGCGATGGACGTACGTTTCCGGCTCGTGCGACAGTTCGAAGTTGACGACGTGCGAAACGTTGTCGACGTCGATGCCGCGGGCCGCGATGTCCGTAGCAATCAACACCGGCGGCCGTTGCGACTTGAATGCCGCTAACGCACGCTCGCGTTGGTTCTGACTCTTATTGCCGTGAATCGCGGCCGCGTTGATGCCGGCCTTTTCGAGATCGCGCTGCAGTTTGTCGGCGCCGTGCTTCGTGCGCGTGAAGACGATCGTGCGGCTCATCCCTTCGGTCTTCAGCAGATGCACGAGCAAATGTCGCTTCTGCTTTTGCGGGATATGAAACACGGACTGATCGACCGTATCGGCAGGCGCCGCTTGCGGGGCGGTCTTCACTTCCAGCGGATCACGCAACATCGACGCCGCCAGTTCTTTGACTTCCTTCGGCAGCGTCGCCGAGAAGAACAACGTCTGACGGTCCTTCGGCAGCATCGCGATGATGCGGCGGATGTCGTGGATGAAGCCCATATCGAGCATGCGATCGGCTTCGTCGAGCACCAGGTACTCGAGCGAGCGAATATCGACGAGCCGCTGGTTGACCAAGTCGAGCAGCCGGCCCGGAGTGGCGACCAACACTTCGACGCCGCGCATCATGGCTGTCGCTTGCGGGCGTTGATTGACGCCGCCGTAGACAACCGCCGAGCGGATACGAGCGTTCCGACCGTAGGCGCGGAAGCTTTCAAAAATCTGTCCGGCAAGTTCGCGCGTCGGGGCGAGCACCAGCGTGCGACAACGGCGCGGTTGCACTTCGCGCGGGTTCGCCAGCATTCGCTCGATCAGCGGCAGCGCGAAGGCGGCCGTTTTACCGGTGCCCGTCTGGGCGATGCCGAACAAGTCGCGGCCGGCCAGCACGTGCGGCACCGCTTTTTCTTGGATCGGCGTGGGGGTCGTGTAGCCTTCAGTCGCCAAGGCATCCAGCACCGGCTTCGTCAGACCCAAAGTTTCAAACGTACTCATTCGCAAACCATCCTTCTTCCAACAACACAGACTCTGTACGGCTACGGCCCGACGCAACAGGCGCCGAGTGCGGCAAGCGCAGGGAGAGCGCGACGTTCGCGCTCGATCAATCGCCGCTGAGAGGCTCGCTCGCGGGCGCACGCAAATTGGCGCGGCACGGCGACGAACATCACAAGCAGTCGACCCCAATTACGCACCGAACCCTTAGGTCACCCGAGGCTCGCGAATCGTCGCGAACGTCCGGCGCAACGCAGCCATGTGAGGCCGCGCGGTTCGGCGGAGGGGGCAAGCAAGAATCGCGGTCGAAAGACGGAACTTTGCCCGCAGTGCTCGGCGGGAAAGTCATAAGGACTTCCGCCGGCGACGACCATCGTGCGAAAAATGCCGCACAGGCCCGGGAAAAACGACCGCTGCCGAAGATGCAAATCATGTCGACCGGCCGCGGCTCGAAAACCAGCGGGCAGTCGCTCTTACCACCTCGTTACGCCGCAATTATAGCACACGGCTTAAACGGGGATAGGGCAACTTGCGATTGCAAGCCTATCTAAAGGGCGATTTTACCGCATTAGAGCCCAGGGATCGAACCTCCCTGGGCTTCAGACGACGCTTGGCGACACGAGCTTTTACTTCTTCTCAAACGCCGGTGCTTTGCCGATCGGCCAGAGTTCGATGCGGCGGAGAAAGCACTCGGCCAATTCGGTTTGAATTTGAATCTTGCCGGCGGTCGGCTTCACGTCGAACGCTTGATTGACCACCACGCCGTTGACGATGTTCGTGATCTTGCCTCCTTCGCAGATCACGTCCATACGGGTCCACTCGCCGTCGGGGCTTTCGACGTCGTTGCGGCCGCGGAAGCCTTTGACGTCTTTCCAATCTTCGTCCCGACCGAACCAATTCACTCGCCCGCCGGCGACGAGAGTCTTCTCACCACCCTTGTGCCAGACCTTTTCTTTATCGCGATCGAGCTTGATTTCGGCCGTGATCGAGAGTTCTTCGGGATTCTGCTTCCCGCCGGTGACGACGATGAAATCGCCAAAGCCCCCTTCGATGAGTTGAGCTTCGATCGAACGCATCCAAATGCCGCCGTGAGCGCCGTCTTCACCGAACGAATGCACGAGCACTCCGGAGTCTTTCGTCTTCATCGTCCGGCCGTGCCAGGTGCGCTCTCCCCACTTCACTTCGACGATCAGATGGTAATCGCGGTACGCTTCCTTCGTGGTGATGCAGCCCAGCCCGTCGCCCGAAATGTGAACCATCCCGTCGTGCACGGTGAAGACCTTGCGGGGATCTTCATACTTCGTGTCTTGCAGCCAGGTGTACCAACCGGTGAGGTCCGTGCCGTTGAAGAGCGCGATCTTCTCCGTCGGCGAGATCGGTTCGCCAGCCGCACTCGTAGCGACCTCTGTGAGTGCGATCAGCAGCGCGAGGCCTGCAAGGAAAAAACGAGCAAACGGCAACGTGCGAGGCATGGCGGGATTCCTAGGCGGGGTCGACGAGAAGTGAATTCACGTGGCCGAGCTAGGGTAACATCGAGGCTCCGCGATGTCACGGCCCCGCACTTTGTATTAAATCGCCGACAATCGCGACGTTGCGTTTAGGGATCCACGATTCCGCGATTCTTCATCACGTACACGATCATCGCCGCGAACGTGATGCCGACGAGTACCAGCGCCACCATCGCGATGCGCAGCCAGAAGCGGCCGGTCGCTTCGTCGCGCTCACGCTCGACGGCGCGCATCATATCGCGATGTTCAACGCTGTTTTCCATCGACACGACGACCGACTGATTGCAATACGGACAGATCGTCGTGGTGCCCACAAGATCCTCGGGGGTCGGCAATTCATGCCCGCGCGGACAGAGAATCTTCAAGATGCGGGGAGCGGCGCCGAAGCCCGAGGGTGCCGAAGTTTTCGCGGGCGCGGAAACACCGTGGCCGTATGCGGCGTCGAAGGCCGGAAATCCTCCGCCGAGCCCCGGTCCTGAAGGAGATCCGCCGACCGCAGCCGCCGGACCTGCGGCACTCGCGGCCGAAGGAAACACGAACACCGACGCACATGTCGGGCAGCGCCCCTGCGTCCCCTGTTGCGAATCGTTGCCTTCAAGCAGATGCCCTTGTGGGCAATAAAACGTAAACGACATGTCGGCTTCTCTTGATGTGGTCAGGTCAAAGTCGATACGCAACGCATCACGATTTCTCCGCCCCACGCGAGGCGGTATCGAAGCAGTAGTCAAACAGCGTGCGCCACTCCAGCAATTGAATCGTGCGGCAAGATTTATCGAGGTCGCCGCGTCCGTGGCAGGCGGCCTTACAGAGGTCGACGAACGCGTAAGGATTCCAGGCCCTTTCACCGTCGAGCAGCGTGAGAATGTCGAGCGGCGCGAAAGCCCGGGTCGTATCGGAGCGGCCGTTGGAATCGCGCAGGTATTCGTTGCGCGCGGCCTGCCGTAGCGGTACGAAGGCCGGATGAGCGCCGGCTTGGCGAAACCAATATTTGGAGTTGTCGTAGTCCCCCTCGCGGCGGTGCATGATCGCATGCCAGTAGCTGCCCGTGGTCGTGTGCAGGTCTTGGCTGATGCGATGCGATTCGTCCAAAAATCCGTGCAGTAGCCAAAGGCCTGCGAGGCAAGCTTCGGCCATTTCCGCATCGACTGCGCCGGGCACGACATCCGCCGGCTTGAGCTTCGCCAAGCGGCCCCGCACCGACTCGTTGGCCGCGCCGGCATCAAGCGGCATGATCACGCCGGGCGTCGGTAAAAGGTCGCGAATCGTGGATGGATAGCGATCGACGGCGGTGCCCATGAGAACCCTCCCCCTTGAGTACGGCGTCTATCCTAACAGTTTGCCCAGGCGACGGGAAAACTGCGACTTCGAGAAATGTGCGGTCCGGCGACACTCGTCGTTTCCCGCGGCTACCGGGCCGCC
>JAFLCO010000232.1 GCA_017303535.1 Planctomycetota bacterium | reverse complement strand
GGCTCTCGCCGCGCGAAATGCTCGACGGCCTCGGCATGGCCGAAACCACGCCGGGCCCGCTGATCATGGTCGTGCAGTTCGTCGGCTTCTTGGCGGCCTACCGCTTCGCGCCGGCGGCGACTCCGTCGCTCTCGCCGATGTCGGCAGGCGTATACGGCGCACTGTTCACGACCTGGGTGACGTTCGCGCCGTGCTTCTTGTGGATTTTTCTGGGCGCGCCGTACATCGAATATCTCCGCAACAATCGCTCGTTGTCGCACGCCCTGAGCGGCATCACGGCCGCAGTCGTCGGCGTCATATTGAACTTGGCGATTTGGTTCGGCCTGCACGTCGTCTTCGGCCGGGTCGAGCAAACCCACATCGGGCCGCTACGGTTGTTCGTGCCCGACTGGCCGACGATCGACTGGGCGGCGCTGGCCATCGCCGTCGCTGCCGCCGTGATGCTGCTCCGCTGGAAACGCGGCGTGCCGCTGACGCTGGCCGTTTGCACAGCGGCGGGCGCAGTTGTCTACTGGCTTCGCTCGGGCACGAGCCTCACTACATAAGTTCGCAGGAGTCCGTTACCAAATGACATCCTTGTCACCAATTCTTGGCGCCCATGAATCGATCGCCGGCGGCTACTACAAGTCTGTGGAAATCGCCCACGCCGTCGGTTGCCAGTGCGTGCAGTTGTTCACGAATAGTTAACGAGCAAACAATGGCATTTCCTACGATCAGCTGCAGCCAATCACATTTCCTTCATGGTCGAAATCGGCTGGATTCATCCATCCGAAGTAGTCGTCATAGAAAGTGCGGGCAGTCATACTCTGTACCTCATTATTCTGAAACGCTGCCAAGCGATCGTGGAAGGATTTGATTCCTCGTTCAGCGGCCAATTCTGTAACCGAACTGATGTATTTCGCTAATGCTGCTTTGACTTGCTGATTTGCTTGGTCTGAATAGAGGCCGAACTCGTTTGGCATCTGATAGTCGGTTCGAGGCGCTATGAACAAGTAGAAGATCGGGTTGCTCATTTGTTCCCGACATTCAGAATCGAAAATCTCCTCGTGATGCTCCGCAACGGCATCAATCGCATCCAACAATTCTCTAAGCAGTTCGTCCATAGTCTGACGTCAAACAAAGTCAGGGCCGTATATGTCGCTTCTCGGTGCTCATGAATCCATCGCAGGCGGATATTATAAAGCCGTAGAGATTGCAGCCAAGGTCGGATGCCAAGTGGTTCAGTTGTTCACCGATAGACTTCGTTCATAGAACAACAGTCACGCTAGATTGCCAATGACGTCTCTCGATGGATTCTATGTCGCTCCCTTTGCCGCAGATGGCGAATCATTGGGGATTGGATTTTGGGAGAGTGCCAAACTCTCCGCAAATTGGATTGCTGTGGCAACTACGTTCATTGAGGTGGGAGGAGCAGCGTTCAGATCAGCTTGGGCAGGAAATCTCGGCTACGTCGAAACCCAACTGACTTCGCAGAATGGTGCTGGGATCGCAACATTCTTCGTAAGAGATCAGATCGCAAATTCAATTCTGCTCTTGAGCGGGCAAGCACCGTCGGTTGAACAGGATGTTGAACACATGTTCTCATCATCTATGCAACGTGCAATTCCTGCTCAATCCAGAGCCTCAGTAGCTGATGAATTGGGTCGACTCTCGCAACGTCCGCTCGTCGCCGTGTTCGTATGGGGAAATCAGGCAATCAGTGATGCCGACCATGAGGTAGTTCAACAACTCACAACGCACTTTGCCTGTGCGTACTTCAAACTAGCGAACAAATGAGGATTTGAGGCAGATGGATCAGCCGCTACTCGGTGCCCACATGTCGATTGCAGGCGGCTATTACAAAGCCGTCGAAGCCGCCGCACGTCTGTCAATGTCCACTTGTCAAATCTTCACCAAGAACAACAACCAATGGCGGGCCAAGGATATTTCCGCTGAGGAAGCCGCGGCCTTCAAAGAGGCTCTGACTCGGCTCGGGATCACGCATCCGATTTCGCACGATTCGTATCTGATCAATCTGGCCGCGCCGGATGATGACTTGTGGAAGAAGTCGGTCGACGCGTTCGTTGTGGAACTGCGGCGGGCCGATCAGCTGGGGATTCCGTACGTCGTCACTCATCCCGGGTCGTTCACCACGACGAGCGAAGCCGTGGGGTTGCAGCGGATCATCGCGGCGCTCGATATCGTTCACAAAGAAACGGCCGACGTGAAGGCTTGCTGCTTGCTGGAAAACACGGCCGGGCAGGGCTCGAATCTCGGCAACCGCTTTGAGCATCTGGCGACGATCATCGCCGGCGTGAAGCAGCCCGAGCGGCTCGGCGTCTGTATCGATACCTGCCACACGTTCGCCGCCGGTTATCCGCTGGCCGAGCGGTCGCAGTACGACGACACGATCGGCGAACTCGACCGCATCGTGGGGCTTGATCGCGTGCGGGCGTTCCATTTGAACGACAGCAAGAAGGGGCTCGGCTCGCGCGTCGATCGGCATGAGCATATCGGCGAGGGCCTGATCGGCATCGACGCCTTCCGGCATTTGCTGAACGACCCGCGCTTCCGGCACATTCCGATGTACTTGGAGACGCCCAAAGGAACCCGCGACGACGAGGAACTCGACGCGATCAATTTGCGAACGCTGCGCGGCTTGGTCGACGGTGCGGCGGCGACGGCGGCAAAACCGGCCAAGCCCGTCGCCGCGAAGAGGCCGGCCGTTGCGGAAAAAGCGGTGAAAGCCAAACCGGCCAAGTCCGCGAAGTCGGCCAAGAAATAATGCCGGCGGACTGCCTGTGACGTCTGCGCGGCTCGGGAATGTCGCCGGATTTTCCAAAAAGGCGAACTTCAGCCGAGGCCGATGCGTAACTTTTATCATGGCATCTGCGGAACGATGACCGGCGTGCGAACGATTGGTCGCAAAATGTCCGTGTTTCCGCGCTTCGAAAAATTTGACCCTCGGTAACCGCCGGGTAGAATTAAGGACGTACGGTCGCACGTTTGTCGCATCGAAGTCCCGCATCGAAATCCCGCATCGATTCCTCTGGCCCGGTTGGGAAGGTCGCGATGGCCTTAACATATTTCAAGCGCTATCGCATGGAGATCGACCTCAACAAGGTCGACTTCGCCAAGCATCGCTTGCCCGCCGGGTATCGGTTTGTGCCGTGGAGCCCGGCGCTCGTGGCGACGCACGCCGAGGTGAAGTGCCTCAGCTTCCGGCACGAGATCGACGCCAACGTATTCTCTTGCCTGGGCGACTACGAAGGCTGCCGCCGGCTGATGATTGAGATCAGCCGCAAAGAGGGCTTCCTGCCCGAGGCCACGTGGCTGATCGCCAAGCTTGATGAAGAGCCCGCCGAAGACGGCGCGACGCGCGGGCGGATCGATCCGGCGAGCCTGACGTACGTGGGCACCGTGCAGGGGGTCGAAGACCGCTTCGGCTACGGGGCCATTCAGAACCTGGGCATCGTGCCGGAACAGCGCGGCGGCGGGCTCGGCAGCGTGCTGTTGCTGAAGGCTTTGGAAGGGTTCCGCCGCGCCGGCTTGAAGCGGGCCTTTTTGGAAGTGACCGCGCAAAACGAAGGGGCCGTGCGGCTCTACCGCAATCTAGGCTTTGCCAAGGCCCGCACGGTCTATAAGGCCGTGGAACTGATGGGCGTGCCGGTACGGTAACTTTCGCCGCTAGCATCGCAACGGCAGATGATTCTGCGGCGTGGCCGGTTGCTCTTTGTCGCGACGGCGCGTTCGGGCTACGATTCGGCAGGTTCCTTCCTGCCGCAACCGGTCGCACTGATGCTCCATCCGTCGATACGAAGTCTATTCGCCGCCGTCTCGTCGCGTCGCAAGAGGCTTGCCGTGCTGACGTTACTGGTTTGCACGGTCGGCGTACTTGGCTATGCCTGGGCCGTGGCGACGCCGGAGATCGGCGAACCGTTGCCGCTGCGGATCGCGGCGGACGACAAGCCGCTGTGGAAGTTCGGCTTTGTCGGCGATACGCAATTGGCCGACGATAACCTCGAGCCGCTCATGGCGCGGTTCGAGCGTCAGGAGGTCGAGTTCGTTCTGCACCTCGGCGATATGGTGGATGAGTCGTCGAGCGATTTGGAATGGGATCGGCTGGTCGAGGCGGCGCGAAAACATCGCGTTCGCCTAATGCCGGTCGTCGGCAATCATGACGTCCGCCGCGACTACGACGACGACGGCTCAATTCGCTTCCGCCAATACTTTCCGGACCTGCCCGGCACGTTTTATCACTTCCGCCACCGCGGCGTGAACTTCTTGATGCTCAACTCCGAGCGCAGCTTTGCGCCGGGGAGCGAGCAAGCGAAGTTCATCGACTTTCATTTACAGCACAACCTCGGTACGGCCATCGCCTGCCTGCACCGCCCGACGTTCACGACGGCCGAGCGCGACCGCGCTTCAATGTTTTCCCGGCGCGTTTGTTTGCATGGGGCGTTGAAGGATACGGACGCCATTGCGGTGCTCTCGGGCCACAACCATTACTACGATCGCACGAAGCCGCTCGATGGATTGACGTACGTCGTGAGCGGCGGCGGCGGCGGGGCGTTGCGTGAAGAGCCGGATCGCTGCGAGTATACGGCGGCCCTCCATGCCGGCGAGATGCACTACGGGATTGCGAGCGTGTACGACGACCGGATCGCCGTCGAAGTCGTAGCGTTTGCCGACGGTCGGAGGCTCGACGAATTCGCCCTGCCTCTGAAGCCGACGAAGCACAAGCTCGGCGGGTACAACAACCGTCGCAGTATGGAACTGCCGCCGCTGGCCGAATTGCCGCAATACCGCCGCGAGACGCTCGCCGCACGGCCGGCCGAGTTGCGTATGCCGCGGCCTTGGTAAGTGTCGCTCTTTCTCCGATGGTCTGAGCAGGCCGAGCCGGTTGCCTCATTTCAAGCCGGCCGATACTCTTTCTACAGCCGCCGCCGACTTCGCAGTTTTCCGAAGCCCCAGCAGAAAGCTCCTCCGTGGCCCCGTCGAATCCAGCCCAGTCACAATCAACCTCGTCGAAACTCGCCCAAACGATCCACACGCACACGTTCCCCAACGGGCTGGTGCTGCTGGCCGAGCCGATGCGGTCGCTTGAGTCGGCGGCGTTTACGATTCGCGTTCCGGGCGGGTTTGTCAACGAGACCGACGATCGCGGTGGCCTGGGCGTGATGACGGCCGAGATGACGCTGCGCGGCGCGGGCGAGCGCGATAGCCGACAGTTCGTCGACGATCTCGACAACCTTGGAGTCGAGCGCGGTGATTCCGTCGGCGATGCCTTGGCCGGCTACAGCGGCGCGACTTTGGCGAAGAATCTGCTGCCGGCGTTGCGCATCTATGCCGATGTTTTACGCCGCGCTCGGCTACCGGCGGATGAGTTGGAGTCGGCCCGGATGGTTGCGCTGCAGGAACTGAGCGGCGTCGATGACGAACCCGGCCAAAAGACGATGCAGGAGCTTCGTCGGTTGCACTATCCGCATCCGTGGGGCCGTCGCAGTCAGGGGCAACGCGAAGCCCTGGAAACGATCACGCTCGACGAGATCGAGACGTTTTACCATCGCAATTATCGGCCGAACGGCGCGATTATCAGCGTCGCCGGGCGGATCGATTGGGCCGAGGTGCGGGATGCGGTCGGTGAGTTGTTTGCCGATTGGTCGGCAGTCGACGTGCCGCCGCTGGTCGAGAAGCCCCGCACGGTGCGGCGTGGCTTCATCGAGCACGATTCGAACCAGACCCACATCGGCGTGGCGTACGACAGCGTCCCGTACAGTCATCCCGATTACTTCCAAGCCTGGGGCGCCGTCGGCGTACTGAGCGGTGGTATGAGCGCCCGCTTGTTCACCGAGGTTCGGGAAAAGCGCGGGCTTTGTTACACGGTGAGCGCGTCGCAAACTACGCTCAAAGACCGCGGCTCCGTCCTCGCCTACTCCGGCACCACGGCCGAGCGGGCTCAAGAAACGCTGGACGTCATGCTCGGCGAACTCATTCGCCTCGCCGACGGCATCGAAGACCACGAACTTACGCGGCTTAAGGCTCGCATTAAGAGCGGGCTGATCATGCAGCAAGAGTCGAGCGGGTCGCGAAGTGCGTCGATGACCCGCGATTGGTACTTGCTCGGCCGCGTGCGAACGCTCGACGAAATCAGCGAGCAAGTCGATGCTTTGTCGGCCGCCACGATCAACGCTTATTTAAAGAAGAATCCGCCGCGTGATTTCACGATCGTCACGCTCGGCCAGAAGCCTTTGGAGGTGCCCGGTGCAGTTTCGTAAGCAGACGCTCGAAAACGGACTGCAGATCATCGCCGAGTGCAATCCCGAGGCCCGCAGCACATCGGTCGGTTATTTCGTGCGCACCGGTGCGCGCGACGAGGCCGACGACGTCGCCGGCGTGAGCCATTTTCTCGAACACATGATGTTCAAGGGGACGCCCACGCGCACGGCCGAACAAGTGAACCTCGAGTTCGATCAACTCGGCGCCGATTACAACGCGTTCACGAGCGAAGAGCAGACCGTTTACTATGCGTCGATCCTGCCCGAGTATCAGGGCCGCACGGTCGAACTGCTGTCCGATATGTTGCGGCCCTCGCTCCGCAGCGAAGACTTCGATACCGAGAAAAAGGTGATCATCGAAGAGATCCGGATGTACCTCGACCAGCCGCCGTACGGAGCCGACGACGTCGTGCGGGCTTTGCATTACGGCAACCATCCGCTGGGACGGAGCGTGCTCGGGACGGTCGAGAGCATCGAGCAGCTTCCGGTCGAAAAGATGCGGGCCTATTTCGAGAGCCGGTATTCGCCGTCGAACATCATTCTGGCGGCGGCCGGCCAAGTCGACTTCGACGCTTTGGTGAACGATGCGCAGCGATATTGCGGCCAGTGGCGCGATCTGCCGGCTCCGCGCGATCTCACGAAGGCGGTCGGCGCCAACCGCTCGGAAGTGCTGCACAAACCGCAATCGACGCAGGAATACGTCATCCAACTCGCCGACGGCCCGGCCGCGGCCGACGCCGATCGCTACGCCGCAAAGATTCTCACGGTGGTCCTTGGCGACGACAGCGGCAGCCGGTTCTTCTGGGAGTTGATCGACCCGGGCCATGTGGAATCGGCCAGCCTTTCGCATCACGACGGCCAAGGCTCGGGCGCTTTCGTCTGCTACATGGCCTGCGATCCGGAGTTCGCCAACGACAATCTGAAGCGCATTCGCGATATCTACGCGAAGGTCGAAGCCGAGGGCGTCAGCGAGACGGAACTTGCGCAAGCCAAGAGCAAGCTCAACTCGCGCGTCGTGCTTTCCGGCGAACGTCCGCGCGGTCGGCTGTTTAACATCGGCCGCAACTGGCAAGACCGCCGCGAGTACCGCACGGTGCAAGACGATCTGACGGCCGTCGACCGCATCACGACGGCCGACCTTGCGGCGGTGCTCAAGAAATATCCGCTCTCACGCAATACGACCGTGGCCGTCGGGCCGTTGGAGACCGTCGGGTAGTTCGCCGGTTACGTCTTGATGAACGCCAACCGCTTTGGCCGAGCCGCACGCTCCCAGTCGGCCGAGGCGAGGATGAGCGACGTTGTCAGCGAACCGGCGTTGAAGGCCACGCGGTCCGTGCGGCGGCCGACTTCCTCGTCGGCGTAAAGTTCCAGCGGCAGAATGGGTTCACCGAACGGCGGTACGCTGCCGGGCACGAGGCCCGTGAGTTGCAAAAGCTCCTCCGTCGTGGCAAAGCGCGTTTTCCTGGCCTGAAAATGCTTCTTAAGGGCGGTCGAGTCAAGTTGACGGTCGGCGCATAGCACGAACAGGCGAAAGACGTCGTCAACCTTAATCACCAGCGCCTTCGCGCCAACTTCTAGCGGCTCCCCGCGCGCCGCCGCCGACTCTTCCGAAGTCGCCGTCGGGCCATGTTCGACGAGCCGAAAGGGAATCTGAAGACCATCGAGGTAGGAGCGAATTATCGCTAGCATGGCCGGCACAGAAAGTCGGTCTATCGGTAGTTGAAATACACCGGTAAAGTCCCGCCCGTTGACGGCCCCCTCGCAAGGGAGGCGTCGTGGCAGCAGGACTAGTTTATGTCACAGCTTAAGATCTATTCGTCCGAATCCGTCGCTCATGCTTCTCGTCCGCGACCGCCGTGGTTGCGAGCGTTAGGTCGCGATGATCCGCCGCAGACGGTAACGATCGACGGCATCCTGTACCGTCGCCAAGAGATTTTCAAGCACGATTCCTGGGCGGCGACGGCACGCTACGAATCGGACGCAACGGCGACGAACCCGACCGAGCGCGCGATCTGCAAGTTCAATCGCCGGCAATCGCTGCTGGGATTGCCCGGTGCTTGGGTCGGGCGAGTTCTGGCCCGCCGCGAGGCGTGGTTCCTGCGACACTTGGCCGACGTCGCCAACGTCCCCAAGTTGCTCGGTCCCGTGGTCGTCGACGGCGTCGTCCAGCGCAACGCCGTGGCTCGTCGCTTTATCAGTGGCGCGCCGCTGGGCGTCGGCCGCACGGTCGACGATTTGTTCTTTCCGCGCCTCGCCGAACTGGTGCACCAAATGCATGCGCACGGCATGGCGTACGTGGATCTTCATAAACACGAGAACGTTTTGGTCGGTCCGGAAGGCGCGCCGTATCTAATCGATTTCCAAGTTTGCTTCGCGACAAATGTCGCCAAGTTCCGCCCGCTACGTCGTCGGCTGCTGCAACTTCTGCAGGAAATGGATGACTATCACGTCGCCAAACTTCATTGGCGATTCCGGCCGGATCAAACCGGCAAGACGTACGACGAAATGATGGCGATGAAACCCCGGCTGGTGCGGTTTCACCGCGTCTTCGCCGTTCCGCTGCGAACGCTTCGTCGCAAACTGCTCACGCTGCTCGGCGTGCGGCGCGGGCGCGGCCGTGCGGAGTCGGAAAAATTCGTCGAAGCCGGCTTGCGCGATGTTCGCGATCCGCACAAACGTGCGGCGTAGCGGTCGCATCTAAAGCGCAGGGACAGAAGTCCCTGGGGCCGGACCATCGGCAATGATCCGCACCACCTCGCCGCACTGTTTTATCTATAGTCCTCCACGTCCGGCGGTGCTTTCTCCTCGTCGAATCTTGTGGTACGTTTGGCGTCCTGCCGGAATATCACGCCGCGAGGACCAACCGCATGCGACCGCTTTCGAAGATCAGCGCCGATTGGTGGGACTACACGACCCTGGCTCCGGAACTGCTCGACGAAGCGGCCCATCTGAAGCCGGAAGATTTTCCGAAGCTCGCGCGCCCCGGCTTCACGATCAAGTTCTACGACTCGCGCGAGGATTTTTATCTCGCCGAGGCGCTGGAATACATCACGGCTTGGCGTCAGGCGACGCCCGAACGTCCGGCGGGAATTTGCGGCCCGATCGGTCCGACGGAGCAACTTCCCCTCGTGGCTCGCTTGGTCAACGAGCTTGAACTCAACCTGAAGCATTGCCATTTTTGGGGCATGGACGAATGGCTGCTCGACGGCAAGGAAGCGCCGATTGATTTTCCGCTCTCTTTCGCCAAGGCCGACATGGACTTGTGCTTCAATCGCATCAAGCCTGAGTTGCGGATGCCCCGTGAGAATATCCACTTTCCGCAAGTCGACGCTCGCGAATATTCGGCCAGCTACGACCGGGCCCGTTGCGTCGTCATGCAAGGGGGCCAAGGCGAGGTGAAGCACTGGGCCTTCAACGATCCGCCGAAGCGCGAAGGCAAGTGGAAAAACGAACCGCCGCCGCCGGCCGAGTATCGCAAGCTCGGCACGCGGATCGTCGACCTGCACCCGATGACGATCATTCAAAACGCCCGCACCTCCGGCGGCGGCGTCGTATCGAACGTGCCGTCGCAAGCGCTCACCGTCGGGCCCGTCGAAACCTGGAAAGCCGAAAAGGTTTCCATCTGGCACTTCGGCAACCACGACAACCCGTTTGGCTTGCGGCTCTCGACTCTGATGATCTCGAAGAAACTGCCCGATTCGGCCGTGCCGATGTCGCTCTTGGCTGACCATCCGAACGTACAGTTCAACTTCTACACCGGCGGCATCGGCAGTTGCGATTCGGAAATGCACTGAGCAGAGGCGCTAGGCGTTAGCTGCTAGGCGCTAGTTTCCATAGGTTCCTGTCTGTCCTAGCGCCTAGCTCCTAGCAGCTAGCGTCTGCCTTAGAAATCCGCCTGCAGCCGCAGGTCGAAGAGGTTGGTGTTCGCGGCGATGTCGGCCGCGTTCGTCGTGTACGAGTGGATGTAGTTGAATTGCCACTTCACGTACGGGTTCAGGTACCAGTTCAGGCC
>JAFLCO010000231.1:3531-10284 GCA_017303535.1 Planctomycetota bacterium | reverse complement strand
CGAGCAGCAAAATCGCCACTTCGGGTAGGTTGATGATCGGCGTCGAGTAGGTGCCGCCGATCGCGCCGAGGTTGCTGATCGTGAACGATGCGCCGGTGTAATCGGCCAAGCCGAGTTGATTGTTCTTGGCCCGATCGGCGATGTCGGCCACGGCCATCGAGATGCCGGGGATCGACATTTGGTCGACGTCGCGAATGACCGGCACGACGAGGCCGCGCTCGGTGTCGACGGCGCAGCCGAGATGCACGTAGTCCTTGTAGATGATCTCTTCTTTTTCGAGATCGAGCGACGCGTTCAAGGCCGGGTGCTGACGCAGGGCCATCGCCACGGCCTTCATCACGAACGGCAACATCGTGAGCTTGACGTCGCCCGCCCCGGCTCCGGCGATGCTGCCCTTGCGCATCCGCTCGAGTTCGGTGATGTCGGCGTCGTCGAAGTTGGTGAGCTGCGGAATGGTGAGCGACCGCGTCATGCTGCCGACGATCGTCTTGCGGACGCGCGTCATCGGCTGGATGCGGACCGGGCCGAACTTGTCGGTGCTCGGAGTCCCTTCGCCCCCCTTGGCGGGTTTGCCGCCGGCGGCCTGTTTCGGAGCCGGGGACGTCGTGCTCTTGCGAACCGCGGCGACGACGTCGTCGCGCGTGATACGTCCGCCGGGGCCGCTGCCGGTGACGCGACGGAGATCGACTCCGAGTTCGCGAGCCAAACGCCGCGTGGCCGGGCCCGCCGGAGCGGCCGGCTCACCAGATTCTTCCGATTCCGAAACGGCCGGCTCCGGCGGAGCGGCGGGCTTCGCCGGTTCCGGCGGCTTGGCCGGAGCGGCGGCCTGCGGCGCAGACGCGGCTTTCGGAGCCTCTGCCTGCTTCGGGGTTGCCGCTTTCGGAGCTTCGGCCTTGGGAGCTTCCGCTTTCGGCGGCGCTGCGGCAGGTTTCGCCGCCGCCGGAGCGCCGGCGGCGGAGCCTTCGATGATGGCGATCGTCTCACCGACCTTCAGCGTCTTGCCGGCGGCGGCGAGCAGCTTCGTGATTTTCCCGGCGTGAGGGCAGGGGATTTCGACCGTCGCTTTGCCGGTTTCGACTTCGATCAGGGCCGTGTTCGCCGCGATCGTGTCCCCTTCCTTCACCAGCACGTTGACGACGTCGCCGGAGTCGATGTTTTCGCCGAGGTTGGGGAGTTTGAAATCAATGGCCATGGGCGGAGATGTCAGTTGTCAGTGGTCAGTTGTCAGTAGGCCGGTGATAGGGGCGGCAATGCTTGTCTACTTCGCCAAACGTTCGGCTTCCCTCACCCCCGGCCCCCTCTCCCCCGTAGCTTTGAAACACTGGGGCGAGGGGAGGAATACAGCTAGATCGAAACAGGATTTGCCTTGTCCGGATCGATGCCGAGGTCCTTTACGACCTGCGGCAGTTTCTTCTCGTCGAACTTGCCTTGCTTGGCCAATCGCGTGAGGGCCGCCAGCGCGGTGCATTCGGCATCGACTTCAAAGTGGCGCCGCAAGCGAGCCCGCGTGTCGCTGCGGCCGACGCCGTCGCAACCGAGCACGTAGTAATCGCCCGGAACCCAGGGCTCGATTTGCTGTGCCACGAGGCGGACGTTGTCGCTCGTGGAGATGAACGGGCCTTGCTCCCCTTCGAGCATCTTCTCGACGTACGACTTGCGCGGCGTTTCGCCCGGGTGCAGCAAATTCCAGTGGCGGCAATCGTTGGCTTCGGTCCAGAGCGCCTTGTAACTTGTGACGCTCCAGACGTTGCTCGATACGCCGTACTTCTCGGAAAGAATCTGCTGCGCGCCGAGGGCACAACGCAAGATGGCCCCGGAGCCGAAGAGTTGCACCTTCGGTGAGCCCGAGCCTGCGTCGACCGACGACAAGCGGTACATTCCCTTAACGATGCCTTCTTCGACGCCGGCGGGCATTCCAGGCATCTTGTAGTTTTCGTTATGCAAGGTGATGTAGTACATCACCTCTTGGTCGCGCTCGTACATCTCGCGCATGCCTTCCATGACGATCGTCGCCGTCTCGTACGAGTAGGCAGGATCGTAGCAACGGATGCCCGGGAAGGCGGAGGCGATGAGATGGCTATGGCCGTCTTGGTGCTGCAGGCCTTCGCCGTTGAGCGAGGTGCGGCCGGCCGTGCCTCCCATAAGGAAGCCTTTGCACTTCATATCCTGAGCTTGCCAGATCGAATCGCCGATCCGCTGGAAGCCGAACATGGAGTAGTAGATGAAGAACGGAATCATGTTGATGCCGTGCGTCGTATAGGCGGTGCCTGCCGCGATGAACGACGACATCGACCCGGCCTCGGTGATCCCTTCTTCGAGGATCTGGCCGTCTTTGGCTTCCTTGTAGTACAAGGCGTTGGCGCTATCGACCGGTTCGTAAAGCTGCCCGGCGTGCGAATAAATGCCGCACTGCGTGAAGAGCGACTCCATGCCGAACGTTCGCGATTCGTCCGGAACGATCGGCACGATGAACTTGCCGATGTTCTTGTCTTTCAGCAGACGGCCGAAATGCTTGACAAAGGCCATCGTCGTCGAGGCTTCGCGCTCGCCGCTGGAGTTGAACGACTCGGCGAAATCGGAATTCGGCGGGATGATCGACTTCGGCCGCACGGTGCTCCGCGACGGCACGGGACCGCCGAGCGCTTCGCGACGCTCGCGGAGGTACTTCATTTCGGCGCTGTCGTCGGCCGGCTTGTAGAACGGCGCCTTGGCGACGTCTTCGTCCGAGATCGGAATGCCGAATCGCGTGCGGAAGTTGCTGAGTTCCTGCTCGTTGACCTTCTTTTGGTTGTGAGCAACGTTGCGGCCTTCGCCGGCTTCGCCCAGGCCGTAGCCCTTGATGGTTTTGGCAAGAATGACCGTCGGCTTGCCGTTCTTGTTTTCGGTCGCCCATTTGTAGGCGGCGTAAACCTTCTCCGGATCGTGGCCGCCGCGACGAAGCGAGGCGATTTTTTCGTCGCTCATGTGGGCGACCATGTCGAGCAGTTCCTGGCTCTTGCCGAAGAAGTGCTCGCGGATGTAGGCACCGCCGCTGACGACGTACTTCTGGTACTGGCCGTCGACGACCTCTCCCATGCGCTCGACCAATGCACCGGAGTGATCTTTTTCGAGCAGCGCGTCCCAGTCGTCGCCCCAGACGACTTTGATGACGTTCCAACCGGCGCCGCGGAACGCGCCTTCAAGTTCCTGGATGATCTTGCCGTTGCCGCGAACCGGGCCGTCGAGCCGTTGCAGGTTGCAGTTGATGACGAAGATCAGGTTATCGAGCTTTTCGCGCGAGGCGAGCGTGATGGCGCCGAGCGATTCCGGCTCGTCGCATTCGCCGTCGCCGAGGAACGCCCACACCTTTTGATTCGAAGTGTCTTTGAGTCCGCGATCGCCGAGGTACTTATTGAACCGGGCCTGATAGATCGCGCAGATGGGTCCGAGGCCCATCGACACCGTGGGAAACTCCCAGAAGTCGGGCATGAGCCAAGGGTGCGGATAACTTGAAAGGCCGCCGCCCGGCGCCATTTCTTGCCGGAAGTTGACCAGCTTTTCTTCGCTCAGCCGGCCTTCGAGAAACGCGCGGCTGTACATGCCCGGCGAGGCATGGCCTTGGAAGTAGATTTGGTCGCCGTCGTAGCCGTCGCCTTTGCCGCGGAAGAAGTGGTTGTAGCCGACTTCGTAGAGCGTGGCGCTGGACGCGAAGGTGCTGATGTGGCCGCCGAGTGAACTATCGTACTTGTTGGCGCGCACGACCATGGCCATGGCGTTCCAACGGGTGCTGCTCTTGATGCGGCGTTCGAGTTCACGGTTGCCCGGGAAGACGGGCTGCTTGTCGACCGAAATCGTGTTGATGTACGGAGTCGTCGCCGAGAAGGGGAGTTCGACTCCATGCCGATGAGCGGCCACCGAAAGCTTCGAGATCAGATACGCGACGCGCTCCGGGCCTTTGTTCTCCAACGCATATTGGAGCGATTCGAGCCATTCGGCGGTTTCAGCCGGATCGGAATCACCGCTGACCGGCGTATCTTCAACTTGCGACATCAGACGCTCCCGCAAAGGTACCTTCGATCGGTTGCTTGCCTGCGGCCCGACGGCCCAGGCAAAGCCCCGATATTATTTGCCGGCAGCGGTTGGCCGTAAAGGTCCAACTCCCGCTTGCCAAGGCATTTACGTCAACTTTCACACGCCCGACGACACGGGCTAACGAACCGGACAGATTCCGTGGCCGATGCGATTAGTGTCGCTCGCGGCGCGGCTTGTAGATTTCCGTGGCCGTGCCGTGAAACACTTCGGCGCCAAACGCCAGGGTTTCGCTGAGCGTCGGGTGGGGGTGAATCGAACGTGCGACGTCGTCGACCGTAGCCCCCATTTCGATGGCCAGCACGGCTTCGCTGATCAGGTCGCCCGCATTGGTGCCGACGATGCCGACGCCGAGCACGCGCTCCGTTTCGGGATCGACGACGATTTTCGTCAAACCTTCGGTACGTCCCAAAGCCTGCGCTTTACCGCTGGCCGCCCAGGGATAGGTGACGATTTCAACTTCGCGACCATCCTTCTTGGCCTGCTCTTCGGTGAGGCCGGCCCAGGCGACTTCCGGATCGGTGAAGACGACGGCCGGGATGCAGACGGCGTCGAACTGCGCGGCCTCGTCGCCATGGATGACTTCGGCGGCCGTGCGACCTTCGTGCGACGCTTTGTGCGCGAGCATCGGTTCGCCGGCGACGTCGCCGATGGCGAAGATGTGAGGATCGGCCGTACGCTGCTGCTTGTCGACTTGGACAAAGCCCTTCGCGTCGATCTCGACCTTGGTGTTCTCAAGTCCGAAGCCTTGGCTGACCGGCTTGCGGCCTATCGACACCAACACGCGGCTGAACGATTCGGTACGCTTCGAGCCGTCTTGAGCTTCGAACGTGACATCGACGTGTGAGTCTTTGTTGACCAGGCCGGCGACCTTCGTGTTCAAATGAATGCCGCCGGTGAAGAGTTTCTCCAACCGCTTTTGCAGCGGCTTGGCCAAGTCGCGATCGGCGCCCATGAGGATGCCGGGCAACAATTCGACGACGCTCACTTTTGAGCCCAAATTCGCGTAAACCGAGCCCATTTCGAGCCCGATGTAGCCGCCGCCGACTACGAGCAAGGTCTCAGGTACGTCTTTCAAATCGAGCGCGCCGGTCGAGTTCATCACGCGGTCAGTGCCGATGTCGAACGCCGGAATTTTTGCCGGTACGCTGCCGGTGGCGAGGATGCAATAATCGAAGGTCAGTTTGTTGTCGGCGCCGTCGGCGATCTCGCCCCCTTCGAGGCGCAACGTCGTCGAGTTCTCGAAGACGCCCTTGGCGTTGATGACGCGGACCTTCCGCTGCTTGGCGAGTTGCTTTAGGCCGCCGGAAAGCGTGCTGATGACTTTTTCTTTGCGGGCGCGAACGGCGTCGATATTGATCTTCGGCTTGCCGAACTCGACGCCCCAGTCCGTCATTTCGTGCGCTTCTTCGACGACCCGCGCGACATGCAGCAGAGCCTTCGACGGAATACAGCCGCGCAGCAAGCATGTGCCCCCCAAGCGCGGGTCGGCCTCGACGATCGTGGTCTCCATTCCCAAGTCGGCGGACAAAAACGCCGCGGCATATCCGCCCGGCCCACCGCCGAGCACGACCACATGACTGTGCATGATCTACCTAAGAGACGTTGCGAACGAACAAGATGTGACGGCCGTTCCGAGTTAGCGCGGCTCGCACTCGTGTGGAACCACACGACGCAAACGCATCGGCGATCTCAAGTATGAGATGCCGCTCGGACGGCAGAAGTTGCCCAGCTTACATCGGCCGGCAAGTCCCGCATCTTAATCCGTATCGACGACGATCGACCAGGGGGCGGGGAGCGATCGCGAGAATGAAATGGGCGAGCCCGATTCTAACTATTACGCAGGCTGATAAACGTGCGTGGCTAAAGCCTTGGCGAGGGGGTCGGCGTCTGCTGCGCAAAACCCTAAATGCAAATGTTTGCGCCACCCTTCGGCGTACGTCAATTTGCCGTCGGTCAAACGCCCGACCTCGCGCATGAGTTCCTGCATCGAATGCAGGTACGAATCCATACCCTGGCTTTGGTCGAGCCAGAGCTTTTGGCTCTTGTGAGCCGCGAGCATTTCCGTCTTGAGCGACATTTTCGACGCAACGTCAACGAACAGCTTCGGCCGGATCGGGCCGTACAGCGGATCGCAATTGCCGTGCGGCTGAGCGTGGTAAACGGTGACGTCTTCGAAGTAGGCCGGCGTCGCGGGATCGCACGGGTAGTTCGGCATGCAGCGCGCAAAGGCGGCTGTCGTCGCGAGTCGGCAAGTGTTCGTATGGTCTTCCATGTAATCGACCGGCGAGTGCGTGAGCACGATTTCCGGCCGCACTTCGCGTACCACGGCAGTCAGCTTGCGCAGGGTCGGACGGTCGTACATCACCTCCATGTCGTTGGCGATGCTCTCATGAAACGTGAAGCCGGCGAGGCGGCACGCTTCGATCGCCTCTTCGCGGCGCATGGCGATGAGTTCGTCGCGGCCGTAAACGGTTGACCCGCAGCAACCGTTGGCGACGTTCATGTAGTGGACGTCGTAACCGACGTCCTTGAGCAGCGCGAGCGTGCCGGCCATCACGATTTCAATGTCGTCAGGATGAGCGGCGATGGCAAACACGGACGGCATGACGGTTCAATCCTTGAAGGCTTCTCGAGAAGGTCGACCAGTGGCGGGTGGCACGCTAAGCGCATGAGCAACCACAC
>JAFLCO010000231.1:0-3521 GCA_017303535.1 Planctomycetota bacterium | reverse complement strand
CGACATGAGCGTGCCTTGATCAATTTCTTGTCGGAAGCTGAGGTGAAGGCCCTGCTTGCTGTTCAAGATCAGCGCACCTGGACAGGACGCCGCGATCATGGCGTATAGGATGCGCTTGTCCAACTTCTTGCTCGGCGCGGAACCGGCATCTGCGGCGGACTGCGACTTCGCCGTGGCGGCGGATTTCACTTTTTTCGCCTGCTTGGCACCGAGTTGAATCGTAAACGGCCCCGACGCCGACATCGTGTGCTCTTCCACGACGACGCCGGCAAATTCGCCGGGGCCCGCATCCGGCAACACTTTCGCCAACGCCACGGCCGGCAGATTCATCAGCGACTCGTCGCTGACCTCCTCAACGACGGTCGCAGGCGCCGCATCTGCGTCCGACAGCGTTTCGCGGCCGAGCAGTCGATCGAGCGTCGCCACGACCTCGGCCATCGTTTGCGGCCGATCTTCCGGCTTTTTCGCCACCATTTTGCGGTAAAGCTCATCGAGTGCCGGCGGCACTTTCGCTTTGCATTCTTTCGCCAACTGCGGCAGCGGCGCACCGCGGTGCATCATGATTCGCTCGACCACGCCTTTGGCATCGTAAAGCTTCTTGCCGGTCAGCAGAAACCAGAGCGTGCAACCGAGGCTATAGACGTCGCAACGCGCGTCGGCACGCTTTGTGTCGGCTGCTTGCTCCGGGCTCATATAATCGATCGTGCCCATCACTTGCTGCGTGCCGGTGAGCCCGTCGCCGCCGTCTTCAAAGCGTACGAGTCCAAGATCGAGCAATCGCACGACGCCCGCCGTGTCGCAAAGCAAGTTGCCCGGCTTGATGTCGCGATGGATGACCCCTTGCTCGTGCGCGTACTGCAGGGCCGAAGCAGCCTGGCGAATGCAATCCATCGCCTTCTCGGGCGAAAACGGACCTTTGTTTTTCACGATCGACGACAGGTCGGCGCCGTCGACGAACTCCATCACCAAATAGTGCTGGCCGTTGAGTTCGCCGCCGTCGATCGAGCGGACGATGTTCGGATGCACGAGCCGACCGGAAGCCTCGACCTCGCGACGAAACCGCTTTACGGCGGTCTCATCTTTCGACATGGCCGCATTCAGTACTTTGATCGCGACGTTGCGGCCCGACATTTTGTGCCGAGCTTTGAACACGGCGCCGCTGGCGCCGACGCCGAGTTGTGTCTCGAGAACGTAGTTGCCGAATAGCAGGGCCGCCGCTTTGCCTTGCAGCAACACTTGGGATTGGTATTTCGTCAGCTTTCCGCCGTCGACCAGCGCTTGCGCAAACGCTTGACCGTCGCGCGGCCGCGAACCGGCGGGCAACCCGGTGAACCAGGCCTTCAGTTCATCGCCGGTCATCAATCCGATGGAGACGACGCTCTTGCCGACCTGTTCTAGGGTCGGCGTTGCTGGCGACGGTGCGGCGGGAGATGTGCTCATGGTGCGTCGATTGTAATCTGGCCTCCGGTCAGGTTGTAGAGCGAGCCGGTTTCCGTAGGTTTGTCCCGTTGCCTTAATTTCGGCGACTGGCAATCGGTTGAGCGTTTCGGCACAATGCGGCACGTTCCTAGTCTCATTCACGATCGCGACGGCCCTATGAACCTCGCCGACTACGTCCGTTCGATCCCCGACTTTCCGAAGCCGGGTATCCTTTTTCGCGACATCACGCCGCTCTTGGCCAATGGTCCGGCGTTTCGGGAAACAATCGGCAGGCTAGCCGATCACTTTCGCGGCTGCGGCATCGACGTCGTCGGCGCCGCCGAAGCGCGAGGTTTCATCTTCGCGGCACCGTTGGCGATGGAACTCGGCGTCGGCTTCGTACCGTTTCGCAAGCCGGGCAAATTGCCGTTCGATACACACGCCTTTCACTACGAACTTGAATACGGCACCGACTCGCTCGAAGTCCACAAAGACGGCTTCTCCCCGCAGCAAAACGTGCTGCTCGTCGACGATCTCCTCGCTACCGGCGGCACGATGGCGGCCTGCTGCAAGCTCGTGGAAAACAGCGGCGCGAAAGTCGCCGGTTGCGCCTTCGTGATCGAACTCACGTCGCTCGCCGGCAAAAAAGTCCTTTCGCCTTACGACACGTTCAGCCTGTTGCAGTATGAATAGTGAGAACGTCGCAGACGCGCGGTGACAAGCACCGCCGCCAAATGGGACTACGTGCCATCCTCCTTCTGCCCTCTTTTCTCTAGCTCCTAGCGCCTAGCATCTAGCGCCTATACCCATGATTCGCATCGGTATCGTCGGCTGCGGCCGCATCCTCGCCGCTCACTTGCGCGGTTATCGCCTGCTGCGCGAGGCGGGCTTCGACAACTTTCAGATCACGGCGCTCTGCGCCCGTAAGCACGATGACGCGGCCATGTACGTCACGCGCGGCTCCGGGCCGCCGCAACGTCCGGCCTGCAGCGACCTCGCGGGCGATCCTTTGGCGATCGGCGATGAATACCTGAGCGACTTCCAGCCGGGCGTCGACGTTAAACTCTACACCGACTATCGCGAGATGATCGCCGCCGGGCCGATCGACGCCGTCAACGATTTCTCGACGCACGCTTTGCATCATCAGGTGGCCGACGCGAGTTTCGCCGCGGGCAAACACCTGCTGACGCAAAAGCCGCTCGCCGTAACCGTGGCCGCGGCGCGCCGCATGTGCGCCGAAGCCGAACGTCGCAACCTCACGTTCGGCGTCTTTGAAAATTTCCGCTACGCGCCGATCACTCGGCAGTTGCGTTGGGCGTTCGAGTCGGGCACGGCCGGGCGACTGCAAATGTTTCTGCTCGGGTACGCCGGCGTTTGGTGGGCGCCCGACCAAATCGTGGCCCAAACCCCGTGGCGGCACGTTCGCGCGGAGGCGGGCGGAATCAGCCTCGATCTCGGCGTTCACTTCCTCCATCAGCTTCGTTACATCGCCGGCGACATCAAGTCGATCAGCGCTCAAACCGCGATTCTTGAGCCTCGCCGCTTTACGCGTGATTCGTCCGGCAAGGTTGTCGCCGAACAGGCCTGTGACGCCGACGACACGTTCTCCGCGCATTTGGAAACGACCGGCGGAACCATCGGCAGCCTGTATGCAAGTTGGGGCGGCCACGGCACGGCGACGCGCACGGGCGAGGGGACCGTTTTCTACGGTTCGCGTGGCCGTATCACCGGCGACGAACTCACGCTCGACGGCGGCACGCAGCGCAAGCTCGCCGATCTTTACGCCGAGCAGGCCGACCCGGCCTTAAAAGCCCGGCACTTCCCCAAAGGCCTGACCGACAGCTTCGCACTTGCCCAACTCGACTGGCTCCATGCAGTCGAGCAAGGTTCGCAACCGGAAACCTCCGGCAGAGAAGGCCTCGCCGACTTGGCCGCCGCTTACGCCATTCTCGAGTCCGCTTATGCCGGTCGTACCGTTTCTATCGACGACGTCGTTTCTGGCCGGCTCCGCGACTTTCAACGCTCGCTCGACGAGCAATTCGGGCTACTCGGTGATTAAGGAAACGACGAGAAATCTCGGCCGATTTTGAATTCCGCCGTTT
>JAFLCO010000230.1:4235-10286 GCA_017303535.1 Planctomycetota bacterium | reverse complement strand
GGCACGCCCTGGCGATGGACGTGCAAGCGGCTTATGACGGTGACCCGGCCGTGAAAGGCCCCGACGAAGTCATCTTCTGCTATCCGGGCCTGGAAGCGATCACGGTCTACCGGCTCGCGCACGTGCTCTATCAACTCGAAGTGCCGCTGATCCCGCGGATGATGACCGAATGGGCTCACGGCAAGACGGGCATCGATATCCATCCGGGCGCGACGATCGGTTCGCACTTCTTCATCGACCACGGTACGGGCGTCGTCATCGGGCAGACGTGCGAGATCGGCAACCACGTGAAGCTGTATCAAGGCGTGACGCTTGGGGCCTTGAGCTTCCAGACCGACGGCGACGGCAACTTGGTGCGCGGCACCAAGCGACATCCGACGCTCGAGGACCGCGTGGTGATCTACGCCAACGCCACGGTGCTTGGCGGCTTGACGGTGATCGGCCACGACAGCGTAATCGGCTCCAGCGTCTGGCTCACGCGCAGCATCGAGCCGCGCACGACTGTGGTGTTGGAGAAGCCGAAACTCCGCATTCGGGCTCCGCAAGAAGAGCCGGAATCGAACTACGTGATCTAGGCAGGCGCTAGGCGTCAGGGCTAGGCGCTAGGACGGATAATCCGGCGGACTATTTCGCTTTGACGTCGTAGGCCAGCAACAAGTCTTGGTCGCGTAGATACAACACGCCGTTGGCGACGACTGGGTGCGGCCAGCTCGGTTTGTCGCTGCGGTCGGGTTGTTCAAACTCGCTGACGACTTCGCAGGCTTCGGGCGAGACTTTCACCAACGAAACTTTGCCGCGCTCGCTGCGGGCAATGAGTAGTCCCTCGAAGTAAATGAGCGAGCATTTGCCCGGGGCTCGGTCTTGCCACTTCGTTTGGCCGGTCGCGAGATCGATGCAGCGGAGAATGCCCGGGTCGTCGCTGCCGTAAACGTGCCCGTCGACGAGCACCAGTCCGCCGTGGTGATTCTTCATTTCTTTGGTGAAGAATGCTTCGCGGGCTTGGAACTCGGCGCCGTCGCGCGAAATGTCCGCCGCGCCGCCGCCGGTGCCGTAACCGCTGGCCCCGAAGACGCGATCGCCGTGAACGACTGCGGTCGAGCAATTGGCGGTGCCGTTGGCCGGGGCATCGTAGCGCCAGAGTAATTTACCGCCGTCGGCATGAACTCCTACCAAGCCGCCCGAGGTGAACTGCACATACTGCGGCGCTCCGGCGACAAGCACGTTGATGAGCGATGCGTAGCCTGCGCCGTCGCCGAACCCGGTCGACCAGGTTTGCTTGCCCGTGGCTTTATCGAAGGCGACGATCGAAGCTTGTGATCCGCCGGGCGTCCCGACGACCCGATCGCCGTCGATGAGCGGCGATTCGCAGTAACCCCACGTCGGAATACGCCCCCCGTAGTCGGCGACGTAGTCGTGCCGCCAGACGATACGTCCCGAAGCAGCGTCCGCGCAGACGAAGTCGCCGTTGAGGCCGACGCAGTAAATGCGGTCGCCGTCGACCGTCGGGGTGCTGCGCGGTCCCGGATAGCCGGCGCCGGCATGGCGGACCGAGCCGAGAGATGTCTTCCAGAGCGGCTTGCCCTGAGCTTTGAGATCGAAGGCCAAAAGGTACTCTTCGCCGTCGAGATTGCCCATCGTGTAAAGGATGCCGCGCGCGATCGATGGTGTTGAAAAACCTTCACCGAGGCCGGTCTTCTTCCAGAGCAGTTTGGGGCCATCGGTCGGCCAGGACTTCGCTAGGCCTTGCTCGCGCGAAATGCCGTCACGCAGCGGGCCGCGCCATTGTGGCCAGTCGTCGGCGTGCGATGCGGAAGAAAAAGTGAAACCGACGGCGATCAAAACGGCCAGAGTCGGCGAAAGGCGATGCATGCGAACCTCGCGAGGGAGTGGGCGGCGCGGAATTCGAAGTCTAGCCGAAGCGGAGCGTCTTGGACTATTCAAATTGTCGCGATCAAGCAAGTCGTTACGCGTTTTGTTTGACACCGCGCGTCGGTCGATTGAGAATCCCTCCGATCGGGCGATGCGTCGTTGTTCTTGCCCGATATCCACGAAGTTATGAGCGATCGTTATGGCGAGCCCGATTCTGTACGTGGAGATGCTGACCGTCGGACGGCGGCGGCGATATTTTTTGCTGCGTGTCGTTTACGCGCTGCTGCTTTTGGTTACGGCTTGGTTCTGCTACGAAGCGACGTTTCGCAGCTACCGCAGTTCGCCGCTGAAGGATCAAGCCGATTTCGCGAACGGGTTCTTTATCGCGTTTGCTTGGATTCAGCTCATCGCCGTTACGCTGATTACGCCGGCGATGTTGGCGGGTACCGTGGCGTCGGAGCACGAGCGTCGCACGATCGACTACCTGCTGACGACGCCGCTGAACGATTGGGAGATCGCGCTCGGTAAGTTCACGGCACGGCTCGGCGCCGTGGCGACGCAGTTGGCCGTCGGCTGGCCGATCTTGGCGATTTTCATGACGCTCGGCGGCGTAGGGCCTGCGCAGCTCGCGGCCGTGTTCGGTGTGGCGGTGTTGTCGTTGTGCTCCACGGCGGCACTTAGCTTGGCGATCTCGGTCCGTGCGAAAAAAAGCCGCGAGGCGATCACGCGGACTTACTTGATCATGATCGCGCTCTTAAGCATCCCGCCGATGGCGACCGGCATTTGCGCGATGTTTCAGCATTCGCGAGACTTTCCGCTGATCGCGGCCCTCGCGTCGTTTCTGCTGCAGCCGATGGGCTGGCTGACGTCGTTCAATCCGTTTGTCTTCTTGGTTACCGTGCTGATCCAAGGGCCCGTGATGTTGCCTATGAGCTTCGGCATGTTCGCCGCTGGGCATCTGGTCGTTACGGCGTTTTTGCTGCTCTCGTCGGTTTTCGGCGTGAGAAGGTTCTATCTGCGTGCGGCGGGCGCGGCGACAAAGGGCTTGGAACCGATACCTGTTCGCGCCGCTCAACCGGTGAAAGCGGCGCCGCAAGCGGTTGTGCCGACGACGGAAGCTTATGAACTTACCGAAGCCGAAGAAAATATCGTTGACGTCACGGCGACGTACGCCACCGCTTCGTCCGCACGCAGGGCTCCTTGGGGTCGCACGTTGGGCGAGAACCCGATGCTGTGGAAGGAACTGGTCTCCGAAAGAACATCGCTGAAGCTCGGTATTCTTGGTCGGATTGCGTCTTTCTTGCTCTATGGCTTCGCTATTTTTTGGATTTTGTTGGCGTTTTTCTACAGCTTTGAAGATCGCTATTTCTCGCGGGATTCGATTCGTTCGCCCATGCAAATCTTCGGCCTGTCGGGCGTGCCGATGATTTCTTTTCTGGCGCTGCTCTTGATCACGTCGCGCGCCGCCGGCTCGCTCACCAGCGAGAAGGAGCAGGATACCTGGCTAACGCTCATTAGCACTCCGCTGGACGGCCGTGAGATCGTGCGGGCCAAAATCTTCGGGGCCATCTGGAGCGTGCGCTATTGGTACTATCTCGTCGGCATCGTTTGGATACTGAGCGTGCTTTTGTACCCGCCGTTTATCGTGGCGGTGCCGTTCTTGGCCGTCGCTCACGGCATGGCGGCCTTCTGTTGCGCCAGCATCGGCGTACGGGCGTCGCTTAAATCGCCGACTTCGCTGAAGGCCATGGGAGGCGCTTTGGCGACGATCGTGTTCGCGGCGTCGATCGCGCCGCTGATCGTCAGCGGCATTTTTCAAACCATTTATCTCACGCCGTTCTCACTGCCGACGCTCGTTTGGATGGTGCACGGTTTCTTCATGACCATCTTTGCCGATTTTTGGCAGTCGACCTCGCGGCGCGTGCCGAGCGAGTTCGTCGGCCTTTGCTTCACCGGCGGCATCGCCTTTTGCGGCTATCTGGCGCTCACTTGGGGCGCGTACCGCAGCGCCATTGATCGATTCGACGAGTTCGCCGGGCGAGTCATTCCGCGTTCGCGCATGCTGCCGGCGACGATCGGTCCGCCTCGATCGGCCGAACCATCAAACGGCTCCGGCTCCGGCGACACAACTCACTACGGTTAGCCGCGGCGACCGGTTAGCGCGGCAGGGCGGGAAGCGTCCCCGCGATCAACTTGCCCAGCTCGGCCTCAAGTTCTTGCGCCAAGTTTGCTCGGTTGATCCGTATGAACTCGACGCTCGAATTGTCGACCTTTGGACCACACGTGGCCGCGCCGGTCGTGGCGGTCGCCGACCACGTGACGTCGCGGGCCAGAAGCGGCAGCGAAGTGATCAACGTGGTCCGCGTCGGCATGGCGGTCGAATCCGTTCAGGAGATTTGCGGGCGGAACGTCAGCGTCGGAGGAATCGAACCGTAAGCCGAGCCCTCGTCGTCGGCTTCGTCTTGCAAGGCGAAGGCCGGTTGTGCGGCCTGGGCCGGCGTGGCGTTCCATTGTACGCGCACGCGAAACTCGTAGGGGCCCGTTCGCAGCCGGGAGCCGTCGGGCACCAAAGCCGACGACAAAACAGGCTGGCCGTCGACGGTGATCTCGGGACCGTCCCCCAGCCAGCAGAGCGTGAGACCCAGCGGGCTGCGCAGCAGGTAAGAGTGCGACTCGGGAAACTGGTCGTCGGCCAGTACCAGATCGTTGTCTTCCGCGGCGCCGATCAGGTACGCCAACCCGGTGACCGTGCGGACGGAGTTGCGAGCCCGACCTCGGGTGATCTGCAACTCGACGTCGGGCAGGGCAGGGGGCGTATGCGGACGAGCGACGGAATGTGAGCCGTGACGACGGATCGGACGGTTCATGAACGAGGCTTCCCGGGTGCCGAAACGACCAGGCGTCGACAAGCCGTCGAGCGCCGCGATGTGCCGATGCCGCGAAAGTTCGCGGCGTCCTAGATCATTTCGGCCGGCTGCCGGCGGGCCGTGAACCGCAATTCACGGGGTCGCGCAATTTGACGCGCGCCGGCTCAGCGTAAGCCCGGCAGGTAAGATATTCCGGCAGGCCGCGGGCGTGCCGAAACTTGAGCCGAGAAACTGTAGAGAAAATTCGCGATTCGCGCGACTATTTCGCGTGTCGAATGGTTCGAAGTTGAGCCCGCGATTGAGCGATGCTGCGGTCGCGGATGGCGAGCAGTTCGTCGGTGTCGGCCTTTTGCTTAATGGCGGCTTCGAGCTGAGACTCGGCCGCGGCGGCACTGAGGTCCTTCGCATCGACGGCCCGATTGGTGAGGACCGAAACGACGTTGTCGGCGACTTGAACGAATCCGCCGTCGACGTAATAACGCTTCTCGACTTCGCCTTTCTTTAGCCGCATCTCGCCAAAACCAAGGCGGCCGATGAGCGGACTGTGCAGCGCGGCGATACCGATCTCGCCGTCGAACAGCGGCAACGCAACGAAGTCGGCCAGGTCGTCGACAAGCGTCGCTTCCGGCGTGACGACGACGACCCGAAGTTGGTCGGCGGGAGCGGTGATTTCGGTTTCTTTGGCCATAAACGTCTGCAACTTTCATTTAGCCGCGGAGCTTGTCTCCGCGCGAGGAAGCGCGGAGACAAGCTCCGCGGTTAAATCGCTAAAATGAAGAACTATTTTTTCGACTTATTCGCCTGGGCTTCGGCTTGCTCAATCGGACCGACGTAAAGGAACGCGTCTTCCGGCAGGTGGTCCCACTTGCCTTCGCAGAGTTCGTCGAAGCTGCGGATCGTATCAGCTAGCGAAGTGTATTCGCCCGACTTGCCCGTGAACACTTCGGCCACGAAGAACGGCTGCGACAGGAAGCGTTCGATGCGGCGGGCGCGATGCACGATGAGCTTGTCTTGTTCGCTGAGTTCGTCGACGCCGAGAATCGCGATGATGTCTTGCAGTTCGCGATAGCGTTGCAGCGTGGTTTGCACGCGGCGGGCGACGCGGTAATGGTTCTCGCCGACGTACGCCGGATCGAGAATACGGCTGGACGAGGCGAGCGGATCGACGGCCGGATAGATGCCTTTTTCGGAGATCGAACGTTCGAGGTAAATGAACGAGTCGAGGTTACCGAACGCCGTGGCCGGGGCAGGATCGGTCGGATCGTCGGCGGGCACGTACACGGCTTGCACCGACGTGATGGCACCCTTGTTCGTC
>JAFLCO010000230.1:0-4225 GCA_017303535.1 Planctomycetota bacterium | reverse complement strand
GAGGCGATCCGTTCTTGGAGGGCGCCGATTTCCGTGGCGAGCGTCGGTTGGTAACCCACGGCGCTCGGCATACGACCGAGAAGGGCCGACACTTCCGAACCGGCTTGCGAGAAGCGGAAGATGTTGTCGATGAAGAGCAGCGTGTCGGCACCGGTCGAATCGCGGAAGTATTCGGCCATGGTCAGAGCCGAAAGAGCGACGCGAAGACGAGCGCCCGGCGGCTCGTTCATCTGGCCGAACACCATGCACGTTTGGTCGATGACGGAGCGATCGCCGTCGCCGCCCATCTTGGTTTCTTGCATTTCGAGCCAGAGGTCCGTTCCTTCACGCGTACGCTCGCCGACGCCCGCGAACACGGAGTAACCGCCGTGCTGCTTGGCGATACGAGCGATGAGCTCGGTGAGAATAACCGTCTTGCCGAGACCGGCACCGCCGAAGAGGCCGGCCTTACCACCGCGGACGAACGGCGTGAGCAAGTCGATGACCTTGATGCCCGTCTCGAAGACTTCGGTCTTGGTCGACAAGTCGGTGACCTTTGGCGCTTCGCGGTGAATCGACCAGTAGTCGTCGGCCGCGACCGGACCGCGGTTGTCGATCGGGTCGCCGACGAGGTTGAACACCCGGCCAAGCGTGGCCTTGCCGACCGGCACCGAGACCGGCTTACCGGTGTCGATGCAATCCAGGCCGCGGATCAAACCGTCGGTGCTTCCCAAGGCGACGCAGCGAACGCGGCCGCCGCCGAGGTGTTGTTGCACTTCGCCCCAGAGTGCGAGCTTCACGCCCTTTTGTTCCGATTCGATCCGGACGGCGTTGTAGATCGCCGGCATTTGTCCTTCGGCGTATTCGACGTCGAACGTCGAACCGATGACTTGGGTGATGTGACCGACGTTCTTAGCGGTTGCGGTGGCCATGAGCGTTTCGTGGGGTACGGGAACTTGATCTATTGTTGTTTGTGCGGCGATGCAGGCCGCGACTATTTATTCTTCAATGCTTCGACGCCGCCGAGCACTTCCATAATTTCGCCGGTGATCTGGCTCTGGCGAGCCCGATTGTAGGTCATCGAGAGCTTCTTGATGATCTTGTTGGCGTTGTCCGTGGCGGCCTTCATCGCCGTCATGCGGGCGATCTGTTCGCTCACCGCGGCATCCAGGAAGCACTTAAACAGCTTCACTTTGAAACTCGTCGGGACGACCTCTTCCAAGATGCTTTCGGCCGACGGTAGGAACTCGTACTGCACCTCGGCCTTGGCGGTCTTGGCCCCTTCGGCGGCTTCCGTCTTCTCGCCCGGCGTTTCCAAGCCGTCGATCGCGGCCAGCGGCAGGAGCGTTTCGACGACGGCTTGCTGGCGAGCAATATTTTCGAACTTCGTATAGGCGACGTCGAGCCGATCGATCTTACCAGTCAGATAGTCGTTCAAATACTTCGTGGCCAGCACTTCCACTTCTTCGAAACGCGGCTTGTCTTCGAAGTGCAGGTACGTGGCGTCGGGCGTCACGCCGCGAAACTTCATGCCGGCGATGCCCCGTTTGCCGGAGACTTCCACCGACACGTGCGGGATCGAAGCTTTGAGTTCCTGCAGTCGAGCAAACGCCGTTCGTTGCACGTTGGAGTTGTAGCCGCCGCAAAGTCCGCGATTGCCGGTGAGCACCAACAAGACGGCGTTCTTCACTTCGCTACGGGGTTCCAACAGCGGATGGCTTACCGAAGCCCCGGCGTTGGCCAAGTCGGCCACGAGCGCGGTGATCCGCTTCGTGTAAGCGGTCGAGGCCGCGGCGCGGTCCATCGCCTTCTTGAACCGCGCGGTCGCGATCAGCTCCATCGTCCGCGTAATCTTGCGGATGTTGCGGATCGCCTTGCGTCGTTTATCGAGAGCGCGAGCTTTTGCCATGTGCGGGAACTACGCCTTCGAGTGCTTCGTGTCGTACTGCTTTTGGAACTCGGTGATCGCGGCCTCGAGAGCCTTGATCATGTCGTCGTCGAGCTTCTTCGTCTCGGCGAGCTTGCCGCGAACTTCCGACTTTTGTTCCCGCATGAATTGCAAGAACTCTTTCTCCCACTGCGCCACTTGGTTACGCGGGATCTTGTCCAGCCGGCCCGTGTTACCGGCGAAGATGCTCATCACCTGATCAATGACGTCGAGCGGGGCGTATTGGCCCTGCTTAAGCAACTCGATCATGCGGTAACCGCGGTCGAGCTTCGACTGCGTTGCGGCGTCGAGATCGGTACCGAGCTGTGCGAAGGCTTCGAGTTCGCGGAACGCGGCGAGTGCCAGACGCAAACCGCCCGCGACGAGCTTGTGCTTCATGGCCGGAATCTGAGCGGCGCCGCCGACGCGGCTGACCGAGATACCGGCGTTCATGGCCGGACGCTGACCGGCGAAGAACAAGTCGGGCTGCAGGTAAATCTGACCGTCGGTGATGGAGATCACGTTTGTCGGAATGTACGCCGAGACTTCGCCTTCGAGCGTTTCGATGATCGGCAAGCTGGTGAGCGAGCCGCCGCCGAGTTCTTTGCTCAGCTTGGCCGAACGTTCGAGTAGACGGCTGTGAGCGTAGAACACGTCGCCAGGGTAGGCTTCACGGCCCGGCGGACGACGCATGAGCAGCGACAGTTGGCGATAGGCCACGGCTTGCTTCGACAAGTCGTCATAGACGATGAGGGCGTGTTGGCCGTTGTACATGAAGTACTCGGCCATCGCGGTGCCGGCGTACGGAGCGACGTACTGCTGCGGGGCCGGGGCGCTGGCGCCGGAAACGATGACCGTCGTGTAGTCCATCGCGCCGTGCTTCGTGAGGGCGTCGATGACGCCGGCGACCGTCGATTCCTTTTGACCGACCGCGACGTAGAAGCACTTCACGCCTGACCCCTTTTGGTTCAGGATCGCGTCGATGCCGATGGCCGTCTTGCCGGTCTTGCGGTCGCCGATGATGAGTTCGCGCTGGCCGCGGCCGATCGGCGTCATGGCGTCGACCGCCTTGATGCCCGTCTGCATCGGCTCTTTCACCGGCTGACGTTCGGCGATGCCCGGCGCGTTGCTTTCCACCATCCGCCGGTGCGGCGTTACGATCGGGCCCTTGCCGTCGAGCGGGTTGCCGAGCGCATCGACGACGCGGCCGAGCAAAGCTTCGCCGACCGGCACGCTGAGCAGTCGGCCCGTGCTCTTGACCTCTTCGCCTTCGGCGATGTTGAGGTAATCGCCCAGGATGATCACGCCGACGGAGTGCTCTTCGAGGTTGAACGCGAGGCCCATGGTGCCGTTGGCGAATTCGACCATTTCGCCGGCCATGACGCCGGAGAGGCCGTAAACGCGCGCGATGCCGTCGCCCACTTCGAGCACGCGTCCGACTTCGCGGACGTCGATGTCGGCGTCAAACTGCTCAATTTCCTGCTGTAGTACTGACGCTATCTCGTCGGCGTTGAATTTCATGGACGCTCCTAGTGATCAATTTTTCGCGAAGTCGGGCGAGGCTGGACGACAGCGAACCGTCGAAAACGACGTCGCCGATTTGAACCACCACGCCGCCGATCAGATTCGGGTCGACTTCAGGTTGCAGGATCGGTTGTCCGCCCAAAGCGGAACGAATGCGGTCGGCAATGGCTTGAGCGTGTTTCTCCGGCAGCGGAACCGCCGTGACGACCCGCACCGGCACGATGCCCTTGGCTTTGTCGTATTGCTTGCGGAACTCTTCACGAACCGATCGCAAGATATACGACCGATCGTGCGAGGCCAGCACCTTCAGGAAGTTCAGCAGCAGCGGATGCGTGCGACCGCCGAAAGCCCGCTGGATCATGTCGATCTTTTGTTCCGGCGAGAACATGCCGGAAGCCAAGACATCGACGATCTTCGGGTACTTATCGAGGGCTTCGGTCACCAACGAGTCGAACTCGTTGACGACCTTGTCCAGCGCGCCGGCTTTGTCGGCCGCCGCGAACAGGGCTTTCGCGTAGGCCGAGGCCAGCGGCTGCAGACCGATATCGGCCGGCTCGCTGAACGCGCCTTCGTTCAGCTCTTCCGCCTGCTTCAAGTTGTTCGCCGATTTGGCCATCGCTTAAAACCTGACTGGAGATACGCCGGAACTAGTTGCGGCTCGGGGCGCGGAACTTGCCGAGAGCTTCGTCGATCAGACGGGCGTGGTCGGCCGGCTGCAGCTTTTGTTGCAGCAGCTTGCCGGCAAGCGCCAAAGCCTGATCGGCCGCGACTTCGGCCAATTCCTTCATAGCCGCA
>JAFLCO010000023.1:33556-34067 GCA_017303535.1 Planctomycetota bacterium | reverse complement strand
CGCTTCGAAATGGAGTACGAAACCGAAAAGGCCGGCGTGCGGATCGTCGCTCCGATGACGTCGATTCACACGGTCGCGGCCGGCGGCGGTTCCATCTGTTCGTTCGACGGCGTGAAGCTGGTCGTCGGCCCCGATAGCGGCGGCGCCGATCCCGGCCCGGCTTGCTACGGCCGCGGCGGCCCGCTCTGCGTGACCGACTGCAACTTCCGCCTCGGCAAAATACTGCCGGAGCGGTTTCCGTTTCCGCTCGACAAAGCGGCCGTCGCGCGCCGGCTCGCGGAACTCATCGAGCAGATCGCCGCGGCGACCGGCAAGCGTTACACGCCGGCCGAACTTTGCGACGGCTTCCTCCGCATCGCCAACGCCAACATGGTGAAGGCCATTCAAGCCGTAAGCGTGGCCAAGGGGTACGACCCGCGGGACTACGTGCTCGTGGGCTTCGGCGGGGCGGCCGGTCAACATGCTTGCGCCGTCGCGCGCGAACTCGGCATGACCAAGGTGCTGAGCCATC